>DATCYI010000273.1:0-9662 GCA_036570385.1 Acidimicrobiales bacterium
CGTGGTCGACGAGGCGGCCATGACCACCGACGCGGACCTGATGCGCCTCGCGGTCGGCGTCGAGCGTGCCGGAGCGAAGCTCGTGCTGGTCGGTGACCAACGCCAGCTCTCAGCGATCGGCCCCGGCGGCGCCATCGACGCGCTCCTGAAACGCCATCCCGAGATCGTCACGACCGTCGATGAGAACGTCCGGCAAGCCAACACGGCGGAGCGCGCCGCTCTCGCGGAGCTGCGAGCCGGGTCCGTGCCGGCCAGTGTCGACTGGTACACCCGCACCGGCCACACCAACATCGCCGCCACTCGCACCCAGGCCCTCACCGCCATGGTCGACCAGTGGGCGACCGACATCACCGCCGGGCACGACACAGCACTGCTCGCATGGCGACGCCAAGAGGTCGCCGACCTCAACCGCCTCGCCCGGGCCCGCTACGACCAGCTCGGTCACCTCCACGGCGAAGACCTCACCGCGCCCGGCGGTCGCCGCTACGCCACCGGGGACCGCGTCGTGACCCTCACCCCGAACCCCACCGCACACCTCGTCACCAGCCAGCAGCTCACGGTCACAGGCGTCGACACCGAGAACCAAGCACTGGTCGTACGCGCCGACGACGGCCGCCAGATCGCTCTCTTCGCAGAAGCGATCGACCACAGCCACCTCGACCACGCCTACGCCCTCACCGTCCACCGATCCCAAGGCGCCACCTACGACCGGGCCCACGTCTACGCCGACGGCGGCGGCCGAGAGCTCGGATACGTCGCCATGAGCCGCGCCCGTGACCGCACCACCCTCCACACCGTCGCCGACAACCACGCCCAAGCGATCGAAGACCTCCAGGCTGACTGGACCCACGAGAACCGCCAACGCTGGATCACCGACACCCCAAACACGATGAGTGGTCAGCAGGGCGTCCCCGCCCTCGACATTCGGGGGCATCACGATCGCCTTCGTCAGGAACGCGCCGAGCTCGCCGCCCTCGTGCCGGCCGACCCCGCCGACAAGCTCTACGAGGCCCGCCGCCTCGTCAGGTCACTGCTGCGCGACCTGAACGACCTGAGTGCGGGTACGGGCCGCTGGCAGGGAACCGAAGTCGGCCAAGCCGCCCGAGAAAGGAACGAAGCCGGCCGACATCGCCGCCAAGCCGAAGCATCCGCGCACATCAGCAACTCCATCGTGTCCCGGCACCGCTCGCGCAAGACCGCCCGCCGCTGGACCGCCACCGAACACGTAGCAACCCAGCACTACGACAAGCTCGCCCAGCCCGCCCGACAACACGTCGAGAAGCAGCTCGACCACGCCGAGAGGCTTGTAGGACTCCTCGAACAACAATCCCAGGGGCGAGACCTATGGCTCGACCAGCACCGCGAGCTCACCCACCGAATCGCCGCCATCGACAACGAGCTCAACCCCGCCCCAGCGATCCAGCAGCGCACGACCGCGCTCGAGATCGAACCACCCAGCCATGGAATGGAGCTCGGGCTATGACCGCCCGGGCTCTTGCTCCGGCCGATGCGTCAGGCGTTGGTGGCGGAGCCTGCTGGGGCGGTGCTCGGTCGGCTCGCCCAGTCGACATCGAGGGCCAGAACGCCCTCCGGGGAGATGCCGGCGACCACCGCTGTGTGGGCCTTAGCCTCGGGGTCTGCCACGACGACCGTGCTGCCCAGCACGACGTGCTCGGCACGCACGATGTCCTCGAGGTACGCGACGACATAGCCGTCGTGGTCGAGTTGGTTGAAGTCCGCCCACACATCAGGTGTCATCAGGTTCACCTCGAGCTCAAGACTACCGGTCGTCGAGCGGGCTAGGCAGGTCGATGCCGACCTCGAAGAGCTCTCGTAGCGCTCTCACCGACGCGAGATCTGCCGCTGGGAGCACGATCGAGAAGTGTGGAGAGGCACCCGTGGGAGCAACCTCGAACCGCTGTCGTACGCGCCCGACGGTCGTCACCGCGCACTCGTCGTAGTCCAGGAGTCGCGGGCTCATCTCGCACAGGTCGACCAGCAGACCCGTAGCTGCATGTGCGACGGACACGCCGGGAAAGCCCAGGCGACGATGGCACGCCTCGGCACGGGCCAGCACGTGAGCGACACGGAACTGGCCACCCCGCACGAGCAGAGCCTCATCATCGAGTGGCGCCTCGTCGCGTTCGCGGATCCGAGCATCGAGGATCTTCGGCCACTGCCTCTCGCTCACTGGTCCCGCACCTTCCGTCGCCTTGCAGCGCTAGCTGGCGATGCTTTCGCTGGTGCGTTCGAAAGGACCGAGTCGATCCGCTGGTTGGACCTTGACTCATCTCCCTCCAGCGCGCCGACGTACGTGGAGACGAGTGTCTCGACGCTATGGCCCATGCGCTTGGCGACCTCACCGAGAGGCACGCCGGCTCGTAGCCACGTCGTCGCCGCAGCATGCCGGCAGTCGTAGATCCGCAGGGGCCCGTGGCCGACCTGTCCCAGTGCCCGTTTAAGCGCTCGCGACCAGTTCGACGAGGTAGGGCGGCGACCGGTGCGGGTGCGGAACAGGAGATCGTCCGGACCGAAGCCGTGTTGGTCGACCCAGGCCTGAAGCAGGTCGACGAGCTGACGAGGGATCGGCACGGAGCGGGCGCCGGTCTTGGGCTCGCCGGGCTCATCGAAAGACACATCGGCCTCGGTGACGTCGATGCGACCCCAGTCTCTCTTCGGAAGGTGAAGCGCTCGTGCTCTGAGCATCACCACCTCCGACGGGCGCAGCCCGGCGTAGTAGGCGACCGCGGTCATCACTTGGTAGGTCCGACTCGCCGGTTGGTTGCTGGCGATCGCTTCGATGACCTTGGACATCGTGGCGGGGTCGGGCAGGGACCGGATCGAGGGTCGCTTGACGCGAGCAGTCTTGCGCTGCGAGCGGCCACGGGGGATCGGCGGCCAGGGATCGACATCGAGCACACCGAGCTCGACGGCTCGCCGAATGCACGCACGCGCCACCTTCCGATAGCGCCCCGCTGTAGCGGGACCAAGAGGCTCGCCGTCGTCGCGCACAGCGATCTGCTGGTCGACCGCGGCAAGAACCTGGCGGTTGAGCTGGCCGAGCTGCAGGCACCACTGGTCTAGCCACCGTTCGCACTCTGGTTCGATGCTCGCGCCGTCGGGCCGGAGCCACGTCCCGAGGTGACGACGAAGCCCGGTGGGAGCCTGGGGCGCCATGGGCGGGACGAGCAACGGGATCAGCCTCGTCAGCGCCTCCACAGCGGAGGCTCGCGTCCGCGGTGCCCACTCCGGCCATTGCTCCGCCAGCCAACGACGAGCCCACTCATGGGCCCGCGCCTCGTCGGCCAAGGGCTGCCAGGACACCGGCTCGCCGGTCAGATCGTCGAACGCCTCACCGGACTGCTGGGCGACGAGCAGCGCCGACCGGTAACGCTCGGCTTCAGCCTTGGTCCGGAAGGCTCGGCTCCGCTGGCGGCCGTTGAGCGACCACCGCACGATCCAGGGGCGCTTGTTGCGTTCGCCGGAGCGGCGTTGCACGCTGAACACGGCCACGTCCGCCAGCGGTCGCCCGGTGAGGGGCAGCGTTGGGAGGGCCATGGGAGGAGGCTAACCCAACCGGTCTGACAGTGCCTCTGACCTGGGCTTATGAGTAGAAAGAGTGCGGCCTCCGGAGCCGTGTGCGCAGGTTCGAGTCCTGCCGAGGGCGCCACCCAAAATGAGGCCCTGACCAGCGGAAAAGCCCAGGTCAGGGCCTTGTAGGCACGGCCTCGAGCATCGCCCACGCCAGACCTGCGACACCTCTGCGGTGGAGCTCGCTCCCCAGGTGACAGTGGACGACGATCGTCTGACGGTCACCATGGAAGTCCTGCCCCAACTCGACTGATTCGGCTGAACGGCGCTCGACGCCCGGATCGGGTCGGTCCGCACGGACGCCCGGCTCGCCAACAGCGTCGACGACATCGATCTGCTCACCGCCACGGTGCTGACCAACAACCGTGGCTGGCGGTCGGAGGGTTCGAGATCCGGTGTGAGCGCCCTGTGAGCGCCCTGTGAGCGCGTCCCAGTAGTAGTTGCCGGTCCGGGCGGCGACTGTTCCAGCGTGGGCGAGTCTCCGCAGCAACGCGCGTTGCACACCGAGAGCGAAGTCTCAGGAGTACTCGTATGAACCAACCAGCAGCGCTACACCCGGGCCGGGGGAGGCGTCCGGGCAGGGCGCTTCTCCGACTGTTCCCGGCCATGGCTCTGGTGGTGAGCGCCTGCTCGTCGAGCAGCAAGGTCGAAGATGAGGCCAGGCAGAGCGACCTTGAACCGGTGGCGGCCGACGATGGGGCCTTGGCACTGGTGCCAGGAGGGGTTCAGCAGCTCTGGGTGCTCGATCGGGTGATCGCGGTCGACCTCGATGGCACCGAGCGAGATGTGACCGAAGCAATGGTCGCCCAGGCCAGGGAGGACCTGGACGATGCCGTGGACATCACCGAGCAGTCCAGGTTCAGCCCCTCCCTAGAGCTGGAGCCTCAGATGCTCGATCGTGACGGTTCCGTGCTCGAGACCGTCGTCATGACAGCAGGGGTTCTCGAAGCGGAGGACGATGCCAAGCTGGCGGTGTTGGCCACGCCCGAGGATGGCCAGTGGTTGATCGACCGTGGCTACACCTTGCGGCTCGACCTGCCCACCGCCAGCAAGGTGACGTCGGGAACTCCGCTCGTGATCGATTACGCCCACGTGCGCTACCTGCCGGTCGAAGGCGCTGACGGCCTGGGGGACGACATCGATCCCGTCGAGCTGTGGCAGGACCGTGCGGCCCGCGGAGCGATCTTCTACCCGACCGACATCAACGACGAGTTCCAGCTGATGACCGCTGAGGTCGGGGTGGCTCGACACCTCGGTAGCCGTGGTTCCGGTGGAGCTGAAGGCGCCGTGGCCGATTCGTCCGACAGCGGGGGCGGTCGTGACGAGGGAGGGTCCGCAGCCGGCGCTCCTACGTCCGGATTGGCGTTCGCCAGCCTGGATCGGTCGGCGGCCGATGGCGTACCGGTGCGGCTGCACCAGACCGGCGCAGATGACTTGGCCGATGCTGCCGCTGATGCCTGGAACGATGAGCTGATCGACAGGGCCAGCAAGGAAGCGGCAGACAAGCTCGACATCCCCACGGATGCGCTTCCCTTGTTGGAGAGCATCCGCGACGGCGCACGTAGTGGTCTCGACGGCAAGTGTCGTTCGGCTACCTGCATCAACAACCTGACGAAGGAGATCGAAAAGGGTTTCAAGGAGTCGTGGGAGAAGATCGAAGAGCAGCTCCAAGATCCTGAACCTGAGGAGGACCCGGACCCCGCTCCGCCCTCCACGAGGCCAGCCCAGCCTTCACCCGGACCGAGGCCCGGCCCGAAGCCTCCGGGCAACCCCATCGACCCCAACCCGCCGGGCGATCCTGGACCTGGGCCCGGCCCGGGTGGACCCGGTGGGACTGACGGTGGTCCCGGCGGGACTGACGGTGGCCCCGGTGGACCCGGCGGGACTGACGGTGGCCCCGGTGGGACTGACGGTGGCCCCGGTGGGACTGACGGTGGACCCGGTGGGACTGACGGTGGACCCGGTGGAACTGACGGTGGTCCCGGTGGCCCTGGCCCGGGAGGGCCTGGGGGCCCGGGCGGCGGGGGAGGTGGCTCAGAGCCCGGGGGGAGCTTCACCGATCCGCACATCATCACCTTCGACCGGAACCACTTCGACCTCATGCTCGTGGGCGAGTTCACCTTGGCCCGCTCGGAAACGATGGAGGTGCAGGTCCGCTACGCCCCGGTGCCGTGTGATTGCCTGGCCAGTGCCGGATCCTCCGCCGTCGTCTCTGATGGCGAGCACCGCATCCAGGTGGATCGGTCAGCCCCGGACGTGATCTTGGTCGACGGTGAACCCGTCGGCCTGGAGGGGTCTGTGTCCATGTCGGTCGGAACCATGCAGCTGGAAGGTCAGCCTGGTCACATCGTCGTCACCGACCACCTGGGAAACGTGAGCAAGCTCGTCTTCCAACCCAAGTGGGTGAACGCCTACGTCACCCCTTCGCCAGAGGATCCGACCTGGACCGGGATCCTGGGCAACGCCAACGGCGACCGCGACGACGACTTCGTCACCCGTGACGGCCAGAGCCTGGGCGTCGAGCCGGGCCAGGCCGTCATCGAAGGAGCCTTCGCCGACAGCTGGCGGATCACCGACGCGACGTCGCTGTTCGAGTACGGAGCCGGAGAGTCGACGGCCACCTTCACGGAGGTGACCTATCCCGCGCCACACCCCGAGATGGACGCCTCCGAGCTGAGATCCGACAGAGAAGCCCGCCAGCCCCAGGCCGAGGCGGTCTGCCAGCTCGTCGTCACCGACCCTGACGTGATCAACGCCTGCGTCTCCGACTTCGCCATCACCGGAAGCCACCTCACCATCCGAGACTCAGCGCACGCCGCGTTGGTGACCGGTCTCTACGAGCGGATGGCATCGACCTCGAACGGTTCGGGCTCCGCTGGATCAGATGTCCTGGCGTCACTCCCCAAGAACGCTGAGCTCGCCGAACCCACGGCCGGCCATGTGGCCCACGGGTCAGGGCTGGCGTTGATGCGGATCGAGGTGCCCGACGGCGACGAGGTGCGCGGGGAGCTGGTGGCGATCGATCTGGAGACGAGATCCATCCGGTGGACCGCGCCCGACATCGCGACAGAGTGCAAGCCGACGGTCATCGACGGGATGGGCGTGGTCGCGCAAGCTCAGACCGGATCCCCTCGCTTGGGTGAGGACGCTGCCGCGCTGGTCGTCCTGTCGATCCGGGATGGCTCAGAGCTCGACCGAGTGGTCCCCGAGGATCCGGCGGACGGTCAGTGCGCCACCCTCGTGTCTGGCGGAGATGGCATCGTGGTCGCCCGGCGCCACGATCTCCTGTGGGCGCATCGGATCGATGACGGCGGCACGTTCTCCGCTGAGCTCTGGCGTCGTGCGCAGCATGGGATCACCGATCCCGTCGTGGTCGACGGGAAGCTCGTCGTGGTCCTCGATGAGGTCGGCACAGATGCGACGAAGCTGGTCCTCGGCCTCGTCGATCTCGCTACGGGCGAGATCACCTCCGAGGTCCAGCTCGACTCTTGGGATCAAGAGCGGCTCACCCCGGTCGGCGACGGGCTGCTGGCGGTCAAGATGAGAGCGGCGCCGGCGACCCTGGCCCTGCTCGACGCATCGACCGACGAGCTGCGCGTCCGCTGGTCCATCAGCCAACCCGCCGAGGATGGCCGGCCGCCCCTGCCAGACCGCTTCGCTCGGGCCGGGGACGTGCTGACGGGCTGGACCAAGCACTCGGCGGGCCGCGGTCTGATCGCCTACCACCTCTCTGATGGCTCCACTGCGTGGACCTACACGGCCACCAGCTTCGAGAACAACGGCGGAGCGGTGGCCGGAACCTCAGGAGCTGCGTACATCGGAGCCTTCGGTGGGGCCTGGGCAGAGGTGGTCGGGGCAGACGGAGACGTGAACCGGGTCATCGACACCGCGCCCTCCGAGGGCTGGTTCGGTCCCACGGTGTTCACCCAGGTCGGCGACAAGACGGTTCTGGCGATGGGGGCAGCGGAGGGGACCGGCCTCTACTTCGCGTTCTTCGATGACTGATTCCTCCCACCCCGTGGCGGCGAAGCCGATCCTCGGCATGTCGCCGGTCAACGCGCGACTTGATCTCGCTCGCACGCGCTCAACCACCTCCGAAACGACTTCACACACAACAAGGAATGCAGGTACGACATGCCCTCCAAGCTTCTGAAGCTCCTGTTCGCACTCGCGCTGGTCACGGGGGTGGTGGCTTGTGGAGACGATTCCGAATCGGCCGATGACAGCCCCGCAGGCGTGGATGTCGGCACCGACGAGAGCTCGAACGACGCCGCCGACACCGTCGATGATCCCGATGATTCCGATGATTCCGACGACGCTGACGTGACCGGCGGCACCGACGCTGCGGGGATGACCAGCGGTGGTGCTGGCAGCCTGACGCTGGACGGCGAGACCATCGAGCTCGAGAGCCGGTGCTTCCTCGAGGAGCAGGTGTCCGCCGGCATGACGATGGAGTACACCGCTCAGGGGATGGGCACGAACGCCGACGGCGACGACGTCATGCTGGACATCACCCGATTCGCCGCCGGCGACGACGCGGTGATCGTGGGCGACTCGGTCTCGGTCACGATCGGTGACCCGTTCAGCGCCGGAGCCACCACCCTCGAGCGGATCCCGATGCTCGGTCTCGGCGATCCCGATGTGGTCGCCCGAGATGGCGACAACGTGTCCGGCAGCGATGTCGAGCTGATCCACGACGACACCGGCGAAACGGTGGCTATCTCGTTCCAGCTCGCCTGCTGACGGCAGTCCTCTCCCGCGAACCCGCAGCTGACCGACCGACCCGACCGCGCTCGCTGGCAACAGCCCAGCGGCGAGCTAGGGGACCAGCGAGAGGGACGCCGTCGCCGGCGGCGGCAGCACCTCGACGCCGGCCCGCCGAAGATCGTCGTCGAGGCAGACGGCACGTTCGCGGCGACTGTCACCATCAGCGAGGCGCTCGCGCTCACCGGCACCTGCGTCGGAGACCCAGGGTGTCTCTTGGCGTGGATCATCCCCCACGGGCCAATCGGCGCCAGCGTCGAGCTGGAGATTGTCGGGTGAGGTTCGCCCTGTCAGAGAGCGAGCAGCGGGGGCGGGGTCCAGCGGGGCCAGCGGGAGGTGTGGTCGGGGAGGCCGTAGCGGTAGGAGGCGACCTCTGTGGGTCCGTCGTCGGCGGAGTTGTCGTAGAAGACCGCTCGGTGGCAGTGCGGCACCGCCGCGACGACGAGGGGCCAGAGCCGCTCGTAGCGAGAGGCCAGCTTCTCGGTCGGCACGTCATGGCCGCCGGCTGCCACGCGGGCGGCCACCCTGCGACCTGACAGCTCGACCGGGATCATCACGACGTGCAGCACGACGTCGTAGCTCGCAGCCACCGCATCGGTGACGAGGTCGAGCTTCGAAGCGTGGGAGAAGACGGTCTCGGTGCAGAAGTCGAGCCGTGCGTCCACGAGCGCGCGGCGCGCCGCAGCCGCGATGCGCGCCGCCTCGTAGGCCTGCTCCAGCTCTCGCCCAGGGAACCTGTCCCGCGCTATTCGATCGGCGTTCACGAAGGGCAGGCCGGGCCGGCCAGGAGCGATCGCCCGCTCGTACAGGGTGGTCTTGCCGGCGCCGTTCGGACCGACGACCAGATCGAGGCGGCTCACAGCCGGCGGCGGCTCCCGTCCGGCGCGATCTCGATGAGGTTGCCGTCGTCGTCGAGCGACACCGTCGTCTGGCCCGCCGTGCGTGCGGCCCGGCCGAAGCGCTCCCGTGCCGCTCGCTCGGCGATGCCGGCATCGATCAGGGCGTGAGCAGCCGTGCGCTCCGGCGGTGTGAGCGAGGAGAGCTGTGCGTCGCCGGCCGCAACTGCGAGCATGCGCCGGCTCGCGACCGAGCCAGAACGCTCCACCTGCATCCCGATGCGAGCCCAGTGGTTGATCTGCTCGGTGACCGTGCGGTTCTCGGTCGGCGCGACCGATGCCGCCGTCGCTGCGACATCGGCCGCCACTCGGGTGGGTGTCGAAGATCCCTTGGCCACATCGTCTCCCGTCTCAGGTCGTAACAACTGTATCAGTCTGCTACACCGGCGATCGCTGCCTCGTACTGCCTGA
>DATCYI010000274.1:0-2617 GCA_036570385.1 Acidimicrobiales bacterium
GGTGGGCGACGGCGTGAACGATGCGCCAGCGTTGGCCACCGCCGATGTGGGCGTCGCACTCGGCTCCACGGCCACAGCGGTCGCCGTCGAGACCGCGGATGTGGCGGTGCTGTCGGGGCGCCTGGAGCGGGTCGCCGATGCGATCGACCTGTCCCGTCGGACCACCGCGGTGGTCCGCCAGAACGTGGCCGTCGCTCTGGTGACGGTGAGCGCTCTGCTCGCTGGTGTGCTGGCCGGTGAGGTCGCCATGGCGGTGGGGATGCTCGTGCACCAGGTGTCGGTCGTGGTGGTCGTCCTCAACGCCGTGCGACTGCTGCGCCGCCGGCCGACGGCGCAGGCTTCAGCGGCACCGGCGAAGCCGTCGTCGGTGCCGCCCCACACCAGCCGGCCCGGAGGAGCGCCGGTGGCGGCTCGCTAGGTTGGGCGGATGTCGACCCCCCGCAGGTCGCCGCTGACCCCGCAGCTCGATGACCCCAAGGTCTGCACCCCGGACGTGCGCCAACACGTGTTGGCGCACGTGCCGTTCTTCGGGTCTCTGTCGAGCGAGGAGATCGCCGACGTCGACCGGCGTTGCCGGGTGGAGGACTTCGACGCCGGCAACGCCGTGCACCATGCAGGGCAACCGGCCCGGCTCCTCCACGTGGTCGCCACGGGAGCTGCGAAGGTCGTGCGCACGACCATCGAGGGCGCTGAGGTGCTGCTCGACATCGTGCGCCCCGGCGACTTCTTCGGCACGCTTCCCGTGCTCGGTTCCGACACCTACACGGACTCGGTGTGGGCTCTCACCCCGCTGTGCGTCCTCTCCCTCGACGCCGCCAGCTTCGAGGCCATCCTCGAGGAGCACCCGAGCGTCGCTCGTGCCGGCCTGGGTGTCATGGCCGCTCGTCTCGAACGGGCTCAGTCCCACATCCACGCCATCGCCGCCGCCACGAGCGAGCAGCGGGTGGCTGCGGCTCTGGTGATGCTGGCCGAGCGCACCGGCACGCCGCGCAAGGGGTCGATCCTCCTCGACGTCCCGCTCTCCCGCGATGACCTGGCTTCATTGACCGGCACCGTGAGCGAGACAGTGAGCCGGGTGCTGGCGCAGCTGCGCCGCGATGGTGTGATCGAGACCGGGCGGCGCTGGGTGTCTGTCACCGATCTCGACGCCCTCCGCCACCGAGCAGCCATCTGAGCGATCATCCAGAGCCCGCCCCGAAAGCTGTCGCGCGTCGAATGGTGTCTGACACCATTTGACGCGGACGAACCCCACTGAGGAGCACGATGTCATCTGAGGAACTGCGCGAGCGGCGGCTGGCCGTGCTCGAGGACCACTTCCAGTCCGAGGTGGACCACGATTGGGAGCGGTGCCTCGCCACCTTCAAGGACGTGCCCCGCTACGAGATCGTGGCCACCGGGCAGATCCACGAGGGCAGAGACGCCGTCGTGGCCTACCACCGCAACCAGCGCACCGCCTTCGCCGACCAGCGCCACGAGAACGTGCGCATCCACCTCGCCGACGACGACACCGTCACCACCGAGTTCGACCTGCTCGGCACCAACACCGGCGAGTTCCTGGGCCTGCCCCCGACCGGCAGGTCGTTCCGGGTGCCGGTCATCGCCGTGTTCGCGTTCGACGGCGACCGCATCACCAACGAGCGCGTCTACCTCGACAGCGCCAGCCTGCTGCGCCAGATCGGCCGCGAAGAGCTGCTGCCCATCGCCGGCGTCGACGGCTTCGCTGCCGCCCAGATGCGCGAAGCCTGACGGTTCAGGTGCTCGGCGAGAGGTCGAGCAGGGTCAGCTCGGAGTGCTCCACGAAGGTGGCGGGTCCCGAGAGGTCGAGCGAACGCTCGATCTTCGCGGGGAGGAAGGTCTCGGTCAGCCAGAGGGTCTCGGTCCAGGTGCCGGTGAGGTCGCCGCTCACCTCGTAGGCCACGGTGAGCGGAGTCGTCTCGACCGACTGGTCGCCGATGCTCAGGCGCTCGGTGGCGCCGTGGGTCGCCGTGCCGGCGAGGGTCGCCTTGATCGACGCGGGACCGCCGTCGAGGCTCAGGTCGCAGCTGAGGGGCAAGGTGTCCGAACCCTCTTCGATCAGCGTGCCCGGGTCACAAGACATGGTGGCGACGGGGGAGAGGGCTCCGATGCGCTGGTGCTTCGTGTGGCCGTCGAGGGCGAGGCTGCCGGACGGGTCGACGCAGTAGCGGGTGTCCTCCGTGTGCTCAGCGAACAGGTTCACGGTGAGCTCGAAACAGCCGTCGCCTGTGTCGACCACGACCGCGGTCACCGTGGCGGGAAGCGGGCGTGCGTCGGCGGGGAGCGGTCCGAGCTTCACCTCCTCCTGGCCGTAGTCGGCGACGGCGGCGACAACGTGCTGCAGCTGCGCCTTGGTTTCGACGGTCTCGACCTCGTGGCGCTCCTTCTTGCGCTCCATCACCGGCCAGATGAAGAACATGAAGACGCCGGTGCCGATCCAGATGAGCCCGAAGGGGCTCGTCACGAACGACACCATGCGCCCGGCGCCGGGGACGACCGTCAGCATCTCCCGGTCGATGGCGCTGAGCGGGGCATCGAAGGGGTCGGGTGAGTCCAGGTTGTCGCCCTGGGTGATCACGCGCCCGTCTTTGATCTCGATGAT
>DATCYI010000275.1:0-3500 GCA_036570385.1 Acidimicrobiales bacterium
GCAACCGGCGATAAAGCCGGAGAAGGCGAAGACGACGACCTTCACGGTGCGGACCCGCACGCCGAGGGTGGCGGCCGCGAGCTCGCTGTCGCGCACGGCGGTGAGCTGCCGGCCGAACCAGCTGCGGCGGACCACGCCCACCACGACGGCGAGGACCACGAACACGATCGAGCACCACACCGCGAACGCGGCGTCGGAGCGCAGCGAGATGCCGAAGAGCTCGGGACGGCCGACCGGCATCCCGCCGAGGCCGAACACGCTGGCCTGGCCGAGGATCGCGTCTCGCCCGATGAGCGCGATGCCGAACGTGCTCAGCGCCAGGTGCAGACCCCGCAGCCGGACCGACGGCAGAGCGACGAGGACGCTGAGCGCGCAGGCCACCAGCCCGCCCGCGAGCATCCCGAGCACGCTGTCGCCCCCGAAGAGCTTGCCGGTGATGAACGCCCCGACGCCCACGAATAGGTACTGCGTGAGCGACACCTGGCCCGACAGCCCGGTGACCGCCACCAGCGACAGCGCGATCGTGGCGATCACCAGAGCGCGCACGAGGTGGGTGTGGATGTCGCCGTCGGTGACGTTGACCGCCAGCGCCACGAAGCCGACGAGGGCCACCGCGCCGATCAGCGACGACCGCAGCGACGGCACGTCCGGCTGGTCTCGGCCCACCAGCCGGCCCGCCGACAAGCGGAAGGAGGGCACGAGCAGCACGGCGACGACGAGGAAGATGCCCGGGATCGCCAGCTGGATCCGCACGAAGGCATCGCCGTCGGGCCACAGCCACGAGACGTTCGTGAGCTCCTGGCAGAGCCCGAGGAGGATCGCGCCGAGGAACGTCATCGGCAGGTTGGTGAGCCGGCCGATCATCGCGGCGCCGTAGGCGTTGAGCACGAGCAGCGTCAGCACGATCGCGTTGAGGTTCTGGCCTCCGGCGAAGAGCACGCCGCCGAGCCCGGCGAGGCAGAAGCCGATAACCCAGCTCAGGCGGCCGATCGAGGTGGAGCGCACGCCGTTGAGCCCGGCGAGCTCGCGGTCGTCGACGACTGCTCGCATCCGGGCTCCGGTGGGGGTGCGGAACAGCAGGAAGCGCAGCCCGAAGGCGACGGCGGCGGCGACGATCACCTGCGCGATCCGGTCGTAGGTGATGGGGACGCTCAGCAGCTCGATGCGCCGCTGCCCGAAGAGGTAGGGCACGTTGCGAGCCACAGCCGGGTCGAACACCCGCTGGGCGATGCCGAGCAGACCGACTGTGAGGGCCACCGTGACCACGAGCGACGTGGCGTAGTCGGCTCCCTGGAAGCGGCGCAGGAGGCGCTCCGCGATCAGGCCCATCAGCGGGGCCAGGCCGAGCACCACGATCACCAGCGCGACCGGCGTCGGCAGGGCGTGGACGACCCGGAGCTCGTAGTAGACGAAGGCGGCGATCATGCCGACCGCACCGTGAGCGAAGTTGAAGACGCCGGTGACGGTGTAGGTGAGCACCAGGCCCATCGCGGCGATCGCGTAGACGCAGCCGAGCATCAGCCCGAAGAGCGTGAACTGGAACAGCTCGGTCATGTGCCGCTTCCCAGATAGGCGGCGTGGATGGCGTCGCTGGCCGCAGCGCCGTCGGCGGCGCCGTCGTAGGTGATGACGCCGTGGGCCATCACGCAGACGTGAGACGCGTAGCGGGTGCCGATGGACGCGAACTGCTCGACCACCAGCACCGACACGCCGGAGTCGGAGACGCCGGCGACCGCTTCGTAGAGCTCGGCCACGACCAGCGGGGCGAGGCCCATGGAGAGCTCGTCGATCAGCAAGACGGTGGGGTCGGTGCCGAGCCCGCGGGCGAGGGCCAGCATCTGGCGCTCGCCGCCCGACATGGTGCCGGCGAGCTGCTTGCGGCGCTCCTTGAGCCGGGGGAAGAGCGTGAACGCCACCTCGACCAGCCGGTCGCGTGACGCACCTGCTGACGCGGCGACGGTGAGGTTGTCGGCCACGCTCAGGTTCGGGAAGACCGACCGGCCCTCGCGGATGTGGCAGACGCCGATGCGGGCCAGCTCCGCGGAGGTGGCCCGGTTGAGGTGGCGTCCCTCCACGTGCCGGCAGCCGGAGCTGGGCCGGATGAGGCCGCTCATCACGCCGAGGGTCGTGGACTTGCCGGCGCCGTTCGGGCCGAGGAGGGCGGTGACGGCGCGGCGCCGGACCGCGATGCTGACGCCGTGCAGCACCTCGATGCGCCCGTAGCCGGCCCGCACGTCGTGCAGCGCCAGCGGCTCGTGGTCGGGGGCGTCAGCGGCAGACGAGGGCGCGGGCGCGAGATCGACGTCGTCGACGCCGGCTACGAGCGGCCGGCTGCGGGTCGGGGCGGTCAACACATGAACCCGCTGCTCGGGGCCAGCCGCGTCCACTTGCCGCCCTCGACCTTCATGCCCAGGAAGCAGCCGTTGTTGAGCTTCTGGCCGAGCTGGATCGGGCCGATCAGGCCGCCGGCGTCGTACTCGCCGACCGATCGCAGCTGGGCCACCAGCGCCTCGCGGGTGATCGGCCCCGGCAGCGCATCGAGCGAGTCGAAGAAGGCCTTGCCCGCGGCCCACGAATCGGCGGAGAAGGTGTCGGGCGAGACTCCCGGCGCCGCCTGCGCCATCCAGGTCTGGTAGGCGTCCTGCTCGGGGTTGGTGCCCGGCTCCTCGTTGGGCAGCGAGCGGATCCAGTTGGTGGCGCCCTCGGCCGCCGGCCCGGCCATCTCGATGAACGGGGTGCCGTAGACGATGAGGTACTCCTCGAACTTCAGCTCGTAGCCGATGTCGTTGAGCGACTGGGCGAACGATGCGGCCTGCGTGGTCTCGAGGACGATCAGCGCGTAGTCGGCGCCGCTGTTGGCGAGGCTGCGGGCGGGGGAGTCGAAGCTGAGGGTGCTGAGCGGCAGCTCCTGGTTCTGGACCACCTGGATGCCAGCCGCCTCCAGCTGGGGCCGGTGCACCTCCGCCTCGGAGCGGGTCTGGTCGGCCGCGGTGTAGATGAGCGACGCCTTGCGCGCCCCCTGCTCGTAGAGCCAGCGGTACTTGGCGATGGTGGCGTTCGGATCGGCGTACGGCGGGTTGATGTCGAACACGGTGGACACGGCCTGGAACTGCGACGACACCGGCGTGCTGACGACCGGGATCTTGTTGCGCTCGACCACCTCGGCGCCCGCTGCGTCACCAGCGGTGATGCCGGAGATGAGGCCGAGCACCTGGCCGTTCATCTCCTCGGCGTTGGCGCGGTAGCGCCCGTTGTCCATCCCGTCGTCGGCGCCCTTCACCTCGATCTGGCGACCGCACACGCCACCCATGGAGTTCCGGTAGGCCGCGTAGGCCTGGACGCCGGCGAGGGAGGTGGCGCCGAGCCCGGGCACGGGCCCGGAGATGCTCGAGATGTTGCCGACGACGATCTTGTCGTCGCTGACGCCGGGGGCGTCGGACGGCGCCGCGCAGGGCTTGTCGGCGGCTGCGGTGGCCGCACCTTCGGCTCCCGGTGCGGCT
>DATCYI010000276.1:0-1588 GCA_036570385.1 Acidimicrobiales bacterium
CGCCGGCCGCGGCCCGCAGCCGCCCGTAGTCGAAGTCGAGGTGCAGGCCCACGACGACCGCGTCGGCCTGCCCGTCGCGCACGGGCAAAGCTCCCCTCTCGCGCAGCGCCTCGGCCACGCCGGGACCTGCGCACACCAGCACCCGCTCGCCGGGCTCCACGAGGGTCGCCGCGGCCATGGCGGAGGACACGACGTCGCCGGTAGCGCTGATGCCGTGCTGGGCCAGCTTGTGCTCCACCTCCCCGATCGGGCGGCTGGAGTTGTTGGTGCAGAACACCACGGTCTCACCGGCCCGCCGGAGGCTCTCCACGGCCGCCGCCGCGCCGGCGATGGGCTGGTCGCCGAGCCAGATCACGCCGTCGAGGTCGAGTGCCCAGGTCACGGCGCAACCCTGGCAGACTCGGGACGTGGCCCGCTTCGAGCCGTTCCCCGGCATCCGCTATGACCTCGACCGCAACGACCTCGGGCGGGTGATCGCGCCGCCCTACGACGTCATCGACGGCGACCTGCGCCAGTCCCTGGTCGACCAGGACCCTCACAACGCGGTGCTGATCGACCTGCCTGCCGAGTCCGACGGCGAGGAGCGCTACCAGATGGCCCAGCGCCGGTTGGCCGACTGGCTGGCCGACGGCACCCTCGTGACCGACGACCGACCCTCGTTCACCGTCTACCGGATGGTCGCCACCGACGATGCTGGGGTCGAGCGCCGCACCACAGGCGTGATCGGCGCGCTCGAGCTGAGCCCGCCCGGCACCGACATCCTCCCCCACGAGCACACCACGCCGAAGGCGAAGAGCGACCGGCTCGACCTCCTGCGTTCGTGCCGGGCCAACCTGTCGGCGATCTGGGGCCTCTCGCTGGCCAAGGGCCTCACCGACCTGCTCCCCGTCGATCAGCCGCCGCTGGCCGACCTCGTCGACGACGATGGTGTCCGTCACACGGTGTGGCGGGTCGACGATCCCGCCACCTGCGCCGCCATCTCGGCGGCCGTGGGCGAGCACCCGGTCGTGGTCGCCGACGGGCACCACCGCTACGAGACATCCCTCGCGTACAAGGGCGAGCGCGAGCAGGCCGAGGGCTCAGCGGGCGCCGCCGGGGCGACGATGGCCTACGTCGTGGAGCTGGTGGAGGACGAGCTGACCGTGCACGCCATCCACCGGCTGCTCACAGGCCTCCCCGACGACCTCGACCTCGTAGCAGCGCTGAGCCCCTGGTTCGAAGAGGTCGGCGCCGTCCCAGAGGCGACGCCCATGACCGCCGCGATGGCCGAGGCCGGCTGCCTGGCGGTCGTGCTGCCCGACCGGGAGGTCCTGATCCGCCCGCGCCCCGACGCCCTCACCGAGGCGCGCGACCTCGACTCGAGCCGCCTCGACGTAGCCCTCGCCGCACTGCCGTCCCACACGCTGTCGTTCCAGCACGGTGTCGACAACGTCCGCAACGCTGTCCGCTCCGGCGCGGCCCAAGCCGGCGTGCTCCTGCGACCGGCCACCGTCGCCCAGATCGAGGCGACAGCTCATGGCGGCGAGCGCATGCCGCCGAAGACCACGTTCTTCTCGCCGAAGCCCAAGACCGGCCTGGTCTTCCGCGG
>DATCYI010000277.1:0-2756 GCA_036570385.1 Acidimicrobiales bacterium
GTGAGGGCCACGGCCCGCCGCTCGCTGCGCACCGGTGGCGAGTCGGTCCGCACCGCTCACCGCCGTCCCTCCCGCCGACCTCGGCGGGTGGTGCTGCTCTGCGACATCTCCGGCTCGATGGAGGCCTACGCCCGCGAGCTGGTGCGCTTCGCCCACGTCGCGGTCGCCGGTCGCGCCCCGGTGGAGGTGTTCACCCTCGGCACCCGCTGCACCCGGATCACCCGCGAGCTGCGCACCCACGACCCCGACGCTGCGCTGGCCGCCGCCGCCCGCGCCGTGGCCGACTGGTCCGGGGGCACCCGCCTCGGCGAGGGGCTGAAGGCGTTCAACGACACATGGGGCCTGCGCGGGATGGCCCGCGGCGCTGTCGTCGTCGTGCTCTCCGATGGCTGGGACCGCGGTGAGGTGGCGGTGCTGGGCGAGCAGACCCAGCGGCTGCAGCGCGCCGCCCACCGCTTCGTGTGGGTCAACCCGCTCAAGGCGTCGCCTGGCTTCGCCCCGGTGGCCGGCGGGATGGCCGCCGCGCTGCCCCATGTGGACGAGCTGGTCGAGGGCCACTCGCTGCGCTCGCTCGAGGCCCTGGCCGAGGTGATCGGCCGATGAGGGACCTGCTGCGCGACCTGGAGCGCTGGCACCGACAGGGCAAGCGGGCCGCGCTGGCCCGCGTCGTCGACATCGAGGGCTCGGGTCCGCGGGGGCCGGGCGCGGCGATGGCGGTGAGCGAGGACGGCGAGGTGGTCGGCTCGGTGTCCGGCGGCTGCGTGGAAGGTGCCGTGGTGGAGGAAGCCATGGCGGTGCTGGCCGGGGAGCCGCCACGGATCGCCACCTTCGGCTACAGCGACGACGACGCCTTCGCGGTGGGGCTGACCTGCGGCGGCACGGTGCACCTCTACCTGGAGGAGCTCGAGTGGGGCGCCGGCTCCGCGGTCGACCTCGACGTGCTCCAAGCAGCGGTCGCCGCGCACCGGCCGGTGGCGCTGATCACCGTCGTCGACGGTCCGGGCACCGGCAGCAAGCTCCTCGTCGTGGACGGCGAGGAGATCGCGGGCCAGCTCCCCGATCCCGACCTGCACCGCGTCGTCGCCCGGGACGCGCTGGCTGCCCTCGCCTCCGCCACCACAGCCGTGCGGCACTACGGCGCGCAGGGCCAGGCCAACGAGGAGACCACGCTCGTCTTCTTCGAGACGTTCGCGCCGCCGCCTCGCCTCGTGATCTTCGGGGCGGTCGACTTCACCGCCGCCCTCGTCCGGGTGGCGAAGGTGCTCGGCTACCACGTCACCGTCTGCGACGCGCGGGAGGTGTTCGCCACCAAGGCCCGCTTCCCCCTCGCCGACGAGGTGGTGGTCGACTGGCCCCACCGCCACCTCGCCTCGATCGGCGGGTCCCTCGGCCCGCGCGACGCGGTGTGCGTGCTCACCCACGACGCCAAGTTCGACGTGCCCGCCATCCGGGCGGCGCTGCAGACAGACGTGGGCTACCTCGGCGCCATGGGATCCCGTCGCACCACCGAGCAGCGCACCGCCCGCTTGCGCGACGAGGGCGTCTCCGACGCCGACCTGGCACGGATCCTCGCTCCCATCGGCCTCGACCTCGGCGCCCGCACGCCCGAGGAGACCGCAGTGGCGATCTGCGCCGAGATGATCGCCGAGCGCACCGGCCGCGCCGTGCCACGGCTCCGTGACGGCGACGGACCGATCCACGCATGAGCAGCGACCTGTGACCGCCGCCGCGGTGGTGCTCGCCGCCGGAGCCGGGGCTCGCTTCACGGGCTCGGGGGGACCCGGCCCGAAGCAGCTGGCCAGCGTGGCCGGCAAGGCGCTCGTGGAGCTCGCCCTGGAAGCGGCGCGGGGAGCGGGGCTCGACGAGGTCGTCCTCGTCGAAGGTGCTGTCGACCTGTCGGGCCACGCCGGCGGTGCCACCCTGCTGCGGAACCCGCGGTGGGAGGAGGGGCTGGCCACGTCGTTGCAGGTGGCGCTGGCCCACGCCCGCGCCGAGGGTCACGACGCCGTCGTCGTCGGGCCGTCGGACCAGCCCGGGGTGGGCGCCGACGCCTGGGCCGCGGTGGCCGCGGCGCCGCCCGAACCCCCCATCGCCGTCGCCACCTATGACGGTCGGCGGGCCAACCCGGTCCGCCTCCACCACACCGTGTGGGACCTGCTGCCGGTCACCGGCGATGCGGGCGCCCGCACCCTGATCAACGACCGACCAGACCTCGTGCGAGAACTACGGTGCACCGGCGATCCGCACGACGTCGACACGATGGAGGACCTCGAGCGATGGAGCTGACCAACGACTTCCGGGTGGCGTTGCCGGTGGAGGAGACCTGGAAGGTCCTCACCGACGTCGAGCGCATAGCGCCCTGCCTGCCCGGGGCCCAGCTCCAGGAGGTGGAGGGCGACCAGTACCGCGGGATCGTGAAGGTCAAGGTCGGTCCGGTCACCGCCCAGTACAAGGGACAGGCCAGCTTCGTGGAGCTCGACGAGACCGGCCACGTGGCGGTGCTGCGGGCCGAGGGGCGCGAGACCCGCGGCCAGGGCAACGCCAACGCCACGATCACCGCCCGCCTCACACCTGACGGCGACGGCACCGCGGTCACGGTGGTCACCGACCTGACCATCACCGGTCGCGTCGCGCAGTTCGGCCGCGGCGTCCTGGCCGACGTGAGCGCCAAGCTGCTCGACCAGTTCGTCGAGAACCTGGAGAAGACGGTGCTCGCCGACGACTCCGGCGCGGGCGCCGCCAGCCCGGACGCCGCC
>DATCYI010000278.1:0-1783 GCA_036570385.1 Acidimicrobiales bacterium
GCTGGGCAGGGCGACGGTGGCCTTGCCCGGGCAGGTGACGACGTCGCGCTGGTTGGTGCCGCGCATCTCGATGTCGACGAGGTGCATGCCGCCCTCGACCCGCTTGCCCACGACCTCACCGGTGATGACGTGCGTGTCGCCGACGTAGTTGAACTTGCGGATCTCGCTGGTCTGGGAGACCAGCCAGCCGTCGTCGCCCATCCAGTCGGTGAGGAAGTGCGACAGGTGGCAGTCCCGCATGACCCCGTAGTCATAGGCCATGGGGTTACCGATCGCCTGCGCCCAGGCGGAGTCCCAGTGCACCCGCTGGGCCACATCGGGGATGCCGTACTCGTTCTTCACGTAGAACGGAGCGATCCGACGCCGGTTCTTGAACGCGATCCGGTTCGAGCAGGGCGCGTAGGGCACGAACCCGTAGCCACCGGCGTGGAACACGATCATGTCGGTCTCGGTGAGCGGACCCTTGGCCATCGGCGTGATCACGTCACCGACGTTGACGTCCTCCCACCAGCGCTTCTCGGCGCCCTGGACGTGCTCGTTGGCGTAGATCTCGTCGAGCTTCGCGATGTCGTCGTCGGTGTAGGTCGCCGGCTCGATCGACGAGTACTTGCCCTTCTCCCGCGCCGTCTTGCGCTCGGTGTGGATGGCCAAGGTGCGAGAGATGGCGACGATCTCTGCCCGCTGGTTCATCTTCACGCTCACGTAGGTGACGAACACCGAGCGCTCCGCGAACTCCGACTCCTTCTCGACGACCGACTCGGTGCCGCCGAAGCTGAAGAGCTGGTCGCCGGCGTAGATCGGCCGGTACCAGTCCCACGTGCTGCCCGACACGAAGACGTGGATGCCGCGGAACGACGGGCGCTTCAGCTTCTCCTTCGGCGCGTCGCCGTAGAGCGGGCGGTTGAGCCCGATCGGGATCATCGGTGGAGCGATCTGGGCGCCCCACCGGGTCGACTCGCCGTAGACGTCCGAGTTGAACAGCGGGTTGTCGTCGCCGTAGCTGCGAGCGAAGTTCCGCATGGCGTCGTGGCTCGCCTCGGTGAGGTGCTCACGAGCAGACGACGGGGCGTAGTGCCCGACGAGCGCCTTCGCGCGCTCGATGTCATCCTCCCTGAACGAGTAGTCGGTCGCCTTCTCGAACTCGGCAGACGTGGTCGTGGACATGCGGCTCCTTCGGCGGGCGGCCTCTGCGGCGATTCCGCCAAAGAGTATACTCTTAATAGCGGCACGTGCAGTCGCCGACCTCGGGCAACTGCCCGATGCGCCCGAGCCCCGCCCCGTGCTCCTCTCAGATCGAAGTCATCGATCGGAGGACGAGATGTGGGCGAGCGTGCAGAGGATCAGGGTGCAGAACGGAGCGGACGACGGCGACGTCGCCCGTCGGATCAGCGAGGAGCTGGTGCCCGCGCTGCTCGAGGACGCCGGGGCGAGCCGTTGCTGGTGGGCCGTAGATCCGTCGAGCCGGGTGGTCCTGGGGGTGACCCTGTGGTCCGATCAGACCGCGTACTTCGAAGGCCGTGGCAGCGCAGCACGGATCAGGGCAGGCGCCTTGGATCCTCTCGGCGCTCACACACTCGTGGCGCACTCCGTGGAGCTCTCGCCCGCCGCGCGGGAGTCCTGGGGGGTGCTGACCGGGCGACCGGCTCTGCACCCCGGCGCCTGGTCGCTGGTCCTGCCGGTGGGCTGCTCGGGTACCGGACGGCGAGAGCTCGCTGAGCTCGAGCGGCGGAACCGGGCCAGCGGCTGTCGCCTGTTCACCCACGCCGAGGCGGACCGCGGCTGG
>DATCYI010000279.1:0-2347 GCA_036570385.1 Acidimicrobiales bacterium
GGTCCGCAGGAAGTCGACGACCCGCGGCCCCCACCGGCTGGCGATGTCCTCGTCGAGCAGCACGATGTTGCCGGCCTCGACCGCGCTCAGCGTCGCGAAGCCGGGCCGGGCGGCGACGGTCTCCTCGGTCTGGCCGCAGCACTCCGCGTCGGCCAGGAAGATGATGTCGGGATCGGCGTCGATCACGTACTCCGCGGAGAGCTGGGGATAGCCGCCGGACTGTCCGTCCACGTCAGCGGCGTCGGCGATGTTCTCGAGACCGGCCATGGCGTAGAGCTCGCCGATGAAGGTCTGCGACGTCACGGAGTAGAGGAGATCGTCGAGCTCGTGGAAGTAGGTGAGCGGCTCGGCGCGCTCGGGCACGTCGACGAGGATCTCCTCGATGTCGGCCTGCATCTCGGCGACCAGCGCCTCGGCCTCCGCAGCGTGGCCGGTCAGCTCACCGAGCTGCGTGATCTGCTCGTAGGCGTCGTCGAGGGTCTGGGCGGCGGGGGCGTCGAGGACCTCGATCCCAAGGGTCTCGAGGCCGGCGACGAGGTCTGGGTCGGTGGCATCGACCACGACGAGGTCTGGATCGTGGGCCGAGATCGCCTCGATGTTCGGCTCGTAGGCCGACAGGTCAGTCGTGGGTGCCTCCGCTGGGTAGTTCGAGAAGCTGTCGGCCGCGACCACCTGGTCGCCGGCGCCGATGGCGAAGAGCATCTCGGTGGCGCTGGCCGACATCGACACGATCCGGCCGGGCCCGTCGTCGCCCGCAGCTTCCTCGGGCGAGGTCGTCTCGGCGGTCGTCTCGCCGCCTGACGACGGATCACCGTCGTCGTCACCGCACGCGGCCAGGAGGCCGGTGGTGCACAGCGCGGCCACGAGGGTCGCAAGGGTTCGCTTCATCTGGTCAGTTCCTCCTGTCGGTCGAGGGGTGGGTGCTCGACGTCAGGAGGCGTTCCTGCCGTGCGAACCGGGCCCGTCCTCGAGGCTGGTCCGTCACGCTTTCCGGCAGGCGACCTGGCTCGCCTCCCCGAGGGGAGGACCACAGTTGCGGGACAGCACCGGAGTCACACCGGTTTCGCTGCCGGAGAGCAGACGCGAGGAACCTAAGCCTGTGACATCTGCACCGTCAATCAGGCAGCGGCGAGGGCTAGCCTGGCGGCCATGGCCGAGTACCAGACCCCCGAGTTCCACCCGGCGTTCGAGGAGTATTGCGAGGCCATCTTCGAGCTGCGAGAAGACGACGTCGACGTGATCCAGGCCCGCATCGCGGAGCGCCTGCTGGTGTCCCGACCGGCGGTGTCGGAGATGATCAAGCGCCTCGAGCAGGAAGAGCTCGTCAGCATCGAGCGCAACGCCATCGCCCTCACCGACAAGGGCCAGCGCCTCGCCGAGCGCACCGTGCGCCGCCATCGCCTCGCCGAGCGCTTCCTCACCGACATCCTGGGTCTGTCGTGGGCCGACGCCCACAAGGAAGCCGGCAAGTGGGAGCACATCATCTCCGAGCCGGTCGAGAACGCCATCGTGCGCGTGCTGGGCGATCCCACCACCTGCCCGCACGGCAACCCGATCCCGGGCGCCGCCTACGTGCAGCCCGACTACAAGGCCCTCAGCGAGCTCACGGTCGGCGGCCGCTTCACTGTGGGCCGCATCCCCGAAGAGCTCGAGTTCGCCCCCGGCCTGCTCGAGTTCCTCGAGGAGTCCGACATCGTGCCCGGCCGGGCCGGCACCATCACCGCCGCCTCACCCGACGGCACCACCACCGTCGAGATCGACGGACGCCACATCGGCATCGGCGCCTTCGCCAGCCAGCGCATCCTCGTCACTGTGTGACTTCGACGGCGAAGCGGAGCTTCGCCGTCGAGTTCTTGGGGCGGCCTTCGGCCGCGAGCGCTTTGGTGCTCGCCTTCGGCTCGCGCTGCTGTGCGCCTCCGGGGCGGCGGAGCCGCCCTGCGGCGCTCTCGTGGGGGGCGTTCCGAGCCCCCCACACCCCCAGCGGGGCCGGCCCTTCGCCCGCCTAGGTGAGCTGTGCCGCTACCGGTTGCTCCACCGCGGCCTCTTCTTCTCTTAGCGGGAAGCTCAGGGCTCGTTCTTGGCCTGGGTAGGTGACTGACACGCTTGCGCCTCGCTCGTGCTCTGGGGCGCTCGCGGCTCGGACTCGCAGGGGTGGGCCGCTCATCGGGCGTACCACGTAGACGGTGTCGTGGCCGTAGTACTCGACCAGCTCGACCTCGGCGTCTCCTCCCGCGGTGAGGCGCAGGTCCTCCGGTCGCAGCATCACCAGGGCTGGACCGTCGATCGCAGCATCGAGCGGGACGACACCGGCAGGGGTCATCGCGCCACCCGCGCTGGCGGTGGCCGG
>DATCYI010000280.1:0-7630 GCA_036570385.1 Acidimicrobiales bacterium
CCCGCCGGAGCGACCCGAGGTGGTGGCGGCAAAGCGCCGTCGCAAGATCCCCTTCTGGGCCATGCCGGTGCTCGCCGGCCTCCCGCTGTGGGCCTACGTCTACCAGGCCACCCTCGAGCCGCCGCCCGCCGGCGAGGACACCCCTCTGTCGCTCGGCGCGGCGCAGTACAGCAGCTGTGCTGCCTGTCACGGTGCCGGTGGTGGCGGCGGCAGCGGCCCCGCGCTCACCGACGTCGAGGGCACCTGGCCCGACTACCGCGACCACATGATGTGGGTGCGGCTCGGCGCGGCCGGCTGGCCCGAGGACACCTACGGCGCCAACGACGCGGCCAAGAGCGGCATGCCCGCCTTCGCGAGCCTCACCGACGCCGAGCTGGCCCAGGTCGTGCTCTACGAGCGGGTGGAGTTCGGCGGCGTCGACCCCACCAGCGAGGAAGCGCTCGAGCTGGAGGCCATCGCCCATGGCGAGATGACCTTTGCCGAGGCCGGGCTGGGCGAGCTGTCCCAGGAAGCCGGCGTCGACGAGGCCGAGCTCGGGGGCTGACCCTGCCGCCGCTGTCGGCCGACGGTGGCGATTGACCCCTCGGGGTCGCCTGGGTCCAGACTGATCAGATGACCTCAGCGCACCGGCACGACGTCATCGTCATCGGCGGTGGTCCGGCCGGCGCGGCCGCGGGTCACTGGCTGGCCCGGGCGGGGCACGACGTCGTGGTCGTCGAGAAGAAGACGTTCCCACGCGAGAAGACCTGCGGCGACGGACTCACCCCGCGCGCTGTCACCCAGCTGCGGGACATGGGCCTCGAAGAGAAGATCGCGGCCAACCACCACCGCTACGACGGCCTGCGCTGCATCGCCCACGGCACCACGCTCGAGATGCGCTGGCCGGAGCACCCGGTGCACCCCAGCCACGGCTACGTCGTGCGCCGCCGCGACCTCGACACGATGGTGGCGGCCGAGGCCGAGGCTCGCGGCGCCACCCTGCTCCAGGGCACGGAGGCGATCCGCCCGATCTGGCGCGACGGCCTGCTCGCCGGCGCGGTCGTGAAGGACAAGGAGCAAGGCGAGCGCGAGCTCCACGCCCGCTACGTCGTGATCGCCGACGGTTCGCTGTCCCGCTTCGGCCGGTCGCTGGGCAACTCACGAGACAAGCGCCTCCCGCAGGGCATGGCCATCAGGGGCTACTTCGAGAGCCCGCTGCACGCCGACCCGTGGATCGAGTCCGCCCTCGACGTGCGCGACCGCAACGGCGACGCCATGCCCGGCTACGGCTGGATCTTCCCGTGCGGCGACGGCACCATCAACGTCGGCATCGGTCTGCTGTCGACGTTCCGGGGCTGGCGTGAGATCAACACCACCCACCTGATGCACGAGTGGGCGGCCACCGCCCCGGAGCACTGGGGCATCGATCCCGACGCCATGCTCGCACCGGCCACCGGCGGGCGGCTCCCGATGGCCGGCTCGATCAACCCGAAGACCGGCCCCACCTGGATCGCCGTCGGCGACGCCGCCGGGTCGATCAACCCCTTCAACGGCGAGGGCATCGACTACGCCTACGAGACCGCCCGGATGGCCGCCGGGCTCATAGACGAGGCGCTGGTCACCGGGTCCGCCATGCCGCTGGCCCGCTACCCGCAGCTGCTCGAGGACGAGTACGGCCTCTACTTCCGAGTCGCTCGCGCCTTCGCCCACATCATCGGCCAGCCGGTGCTCATGCAGCAGCTCACCCGGGTCGGCATCCAGAGCCAGAGCCTCATGGAGTGGGTGCTGCGCATCATGGCCAACCTGCTGCGCCCCGACGAGATCGGCCCCGCCGAGGCCGCCTACAAGGCCGTCGCCGCCATCGCCAAGATCGTCCCCGAGCGCATCCCAGCCTGAGGACCCCAAAACCCCAAGATCTGTGGGCGCCAGAGCACGCATTCCGTGCCTGTGCGCCCACAGATCTCGTAGTTCTCAGCTGAAGGCGACCTGGTACTCGATCGTGACCGGCTCCGGCTTGGGGTCGCGGAGATCGATGACGACGTCGTCGGCGACGGCCTCCTCCTCGAAGGTGCGGTCGCGCCGGGGGCGGCCGGCGAGGTGCTTCGGCTCGTAGGGGCTGGTGAGGAGCGCCCAGACGCCGAAGAGCGCGGCCAGGGCGAGCGAACCGGCGATGGCGCGGGGTGCGCCCACCACGTTGGCGGCCACACCGCCGAGCGCGGCGCCCAGCGCCTGGCTGCCCATGAGGATGCCCACGGCGATGCCCATGGCCGACGCCCGCGAGTCCCTTCGCAGCCGCGTCCCGATCACGACGTTGGTCGGGATCGAAACCGCGAACATGCCGCCCGAGATGATGCAGGCCAGGAACGCGCCCAGCGCGCCGACCTCCATCCAGTAGAGGGGCACGGCCGCGGCGGCGGTGAGGATCGTGCAGACGGCGGCACCACGCAGGAGCCGATGGTGCTCGCCTGATGTCGGGATGAGCACGGTGCCGAGCAGAGTGCCGATCGGGATCGAGGCCGCGAGGAGGCCCACCAGCCCGATGGGGATGTCGACGTGGTCGGCGTAGGGCACGACGAGCGCCTCGTCCACGGTGCCGAGCGCGCCCGTGATGGCCACGATCGACAGGGCCCGGCGGATCATCTTGTCGCCGAAGAGCTCACGGCCGGCGTTGCCGAGCGAGGTGCGGACCGTGTTGACCTGGTCGGCCCGCTGCGCCGCCTTGGAGCCGCGGAGCCCGAGCAGCAGGAACGCCGACACGAGGAAGCTGCCGGCGTTGACCGCCAGCGCCCCTTCGGCACCGATGACCGCGACCAGGCCGCCGCCGAGGGCGTAGCCCACGACCAGCGAGGCCTGCACGGAGATGCCGGCCAGGGCGAGAGCCTCGCCGTAGCGGCGCTCGGGCACGAGGTCGGGCAGCGCCGCCGACCGGGCCGCTTCGAACGGGGGCGAGGCGAGACCGGCGAGGAAGGCGAGCACCAGCACTCCGCCGATCGGCACCGACAGCAGCATGGCGCCGAAGAGGGCGGCACGGGCCACGTCGGCCACGAGCATCACCGATATGCGACCGAAGCGGTCGGCGTAGGTGGCCAGGACCTGGCCGATGCCGACGAACCCGGCCAGCGACACAGCGGTGACAGCCGCCGCCCAGCCGGGTGAGCCGGTGCGATCGAGCACGAGGACGGCCAGCGCGAGGCGGCCGGCCCAGTCGCCGAGCAGCGAGATCATGTCGGCGACCCAGAGCCGCCGGAAGTCGGCGATGCCGAGCGGCGACGTCAGGTCGCGCGCGCGTCGCCGAAGCCACCCTCGCCGCCGTCCCTCCATGGAGCGAACCGTAAACCTCGGCGACGCTGCGCACAAGACCGACCACGGTCGGCGTTCCCCGTGAACTGGGGGTTTTTGAGGCGGTTCAGACCGCCTTGTCCGAAGCGCGCGCTGGGGCTACTCGCTGGGCGCGGTGTCGGGTGCGTCGACCACGTCGTCGGCCACCTCGTCGGTGGCCGTCTCGGCGCCCGGGAGGCCCACCGGCATGCCGGCGGCGATGTCGCCCTTCAGCTGCTTGCGGACGTGCAGGAGCACCCAGGCCGAGGTGAGGACGAGGGCGATGCAGAGGTACTGCGCGCCGGTCATGCCGAGCACCCGCTCGTCGTTCACGCGCAGCGCATCGCTGGCGAAGCGGCTCACGCCGTACCAGAGGCAGAAGATGCCCATGGCGGTGCCGGGGCTGGGACGCTCCTTGCGGACGTGGAGCAGCCAGGTGAGCAGCACGAACAGCACGAGGAGGTAGAGCAGCTCGTAGAGCGCCGTGTGGTGAAACACCATGCCCTCGCGCAGCGGCACGCCGCCGATGCTGTGCTCGCGGACGTCACCGCCGTCGTAGCGCACGCCCAGCGCGAACGACGTGAGGCTCCCGAAGTGCTCGCCCACCGAATAGCAGGCGATCCGGCCGATGGCGAGGCCGATCGTGAGCCCGTAGGCGTAGCCGTCGAGGGTGTGCCAGCGGGTCAGGCGGTTCCAGTGGCGGTACACCGGATAGCCGACGATCACGGCGAACACGAAGCCGCCCGAGAACTGGAGGCCGCCCTCCCAGATGGCGAAGGCGTCGAGCGGCGAGTCGAGGTCGTCGAGGTGCGAAGCCACCCACGTGATGCGCGAGCCGATCACGCCGGCCAGGACCATGCGCATGGCGAGGCTGTAGGTCGTGTCGCGCGGGATGCCGTACTCCTCGCAGTACCGCGCGGCCAGCCACGCCCCGAGCAGCACGCCGATGGCGACGACGAACCCGAACGTCCGCAGCTCTATCGGCCCCAGCGAGATGGAGGGGAACGTGGTGTACGGGATCGCGGCGAGCACGCCGGCAATCGTGACACGACCGCCGCAGACCCGACAGTCGAGGAGGCGCTACTCCGGCTCGTGCCAGCCGCCGGCCGGGGCGGCGAGGGTCTCGGCGGCACTCGGCCCCCACGTGCCGCGGTGGTAGAGGCTCACCGGGTGGGGCGTGGCGATGGCGCGCTCGAAGATGCGCCACTGCTCGTCGAGAGCGTCGGCGCGCCCGAAGCGTCGGGCGTCGCCGACCATCGCGTCCTCCAGCAGGCGCTCGTAGGCCTCCTGGCGCTCGCCGAACACCTCGTCGAAGGAGACCTCGAGATCGACCGGCCGGCTGGCCAGCGCGTCGCCGGGCGCCTTCGTCTGCAGGTGCAGCATCACGCCGTCGTCCTTGCCCAGGCGGAAGCGCAGGTGGTTCGGGTGCGGAGCCTGGGCGCCCTCCGGGGTGAAGAGGAGGCGGGGCGGGGCGTTGAACTCGACGATGGCCTCGGTGGCGGTGACGGGCAGGTGCTTGCCCGTGCGGATGAGGAACGGCACGCCGGCCCAGCGCCACGAGTCGATCTCCATCCGCAGCGCTACGTAGGTCTCCACGTCGGAGCCCGGGGCGACGCCTTCCTCGTCGGTGTAGCCGCGGTACTGGCCGCGCACCACGGTGGCCGGCTCGACCGTGCGGATCTGGCGGAACAGCTTGCTGCGCTCGTCGCGCAGGGCCGCCTCGTCGGCACCGGCCGGCGGCTCCATGGCCAGCAGGGCGACGACCTGCAGCAGGTGGTTCTGCACGACGTCGCGCAGCGCGCCGACCGACTCGTAGAACCGGCCCCGACCCTCGACCCCGAAGTCCTCGGCCATTGTGATCTGCACGCTGGAGATGAAGTTGCGGTTCCAGAGCGGCTCGAGCATCGAGTTGGCGAAGCGGAAAACGAGGATGTTCTCGACCGGCTCCTTGCCGAGGAAGTGGTCGATGCGGAACACGTCCTGCTCGGGGAACGCCTTGTGCAGGATCTCGTTGAGCTCGCGGGCGGATGTGCGATCGCGTCCGAACGGCTTCTCCACCACCACCCGGGCACCCTCGTTGAGCCGCTCCGCGGTGAGGCCGACGATGACGTCGTCGAAGAGCTCCGGCGGGATGGCCAGGTAGAAGAGGGGGTTCTCGACGCCGAGGTCGCGCAGGTGCGTGGCCAGCTGGGCGTATGAGTCGGCGTCGCGGTAGTCGCCCTGGACGTAGGTGATGCGCTTGGCCAGGCGCTCCCACTGCGCCTCGTCGACCTCGCCGCGGGCTTCGAGCGCCTCGCGCGCGTGCTGGCGGAGCCTGTCGTCGTCCCACTCCGAGGAGGCGAACCCGACGATGGGCACCTCGGGCTCGCCGTCGCGGGCCATCTCGTAGACCGACGGGAAGATCTTCTTCTTGGCGAGGTCGCCCGTAGCCCCGAAGAGCACGAGGGCACCGGAGCGGGAAGGCTGGCTCACGTGGCCGCCTCGTCGGTGGGCTGCACCGCGACATCGCCTTCGCCGGCGGCGTCCTCCGGCAGGACCGCGTGTCCGCCGAACTGCTCTCGCAGCGCCGCGATGGCCTTCATGGCCACGCTCTCCTCGGCCTGGCTGACGAAGCGCGCGTACAGCGCCGCGCTGATGACGGGCGTGGCGACGCCGCGCTCGATCGCCTCCTGCACGGTCCAGCGGCCCTCACCCGAGTCCTGAGCGACGCCGGCCAGGCCCTCCAGGCCCGGGCGCTGGTCGAGCGCACGCACGAAGAGGTCGAGCAGCCAGGAGCGCACGACGCTGCCCTCGCGCCAGGCGCTGAGGGCGCCTTTGGCGTCGATGTCGAGACCCGAGCGGGCCAGCAGCTCGTAGCCCTCGGCGTAGGCCTGCATCAGGCCGTACTCGATGCCGTTGTGGACCATCTTGGTGAAGTGCCCGGTGCCCACCGCACCGGTGTGGACGAAGCCGCCCTCGGGAGCCAGCGCGTCGAAGATCGGCTGGGCCAACGCCACGTCGTCGGGCTCGCCGCCGACCATCAAGCAGTAGCCCTCGGTGAGGCCCCACACGCCGCCGCTGGTGCCGGCGTCGACGTAGCCGACGCCGAGGTCGCCGAGGGCTTCGCCTCGGCGCACGCTGTCTCGCCAGTTCGAGTTGCCGCCCTCGATCACCAGGTCGCCGTCGCGCAGCAGCGTGCCGAGGCTGTTGATGGTGTCCTCGGTGGGGTCACCGGCCGGCACCATCACCCACACCACCTTGGGCTCGGGCAGCGCCGCGACCAGCTCCTCGAGCGTGCCCACGTCGGTGGCGTCGCTGAACACGTCGTAGCCCACGACCTCGTGGCCGTGCTGCCTGAGCCGCTCGGCCATGTTGCCGCCCATCTTCCCCAGACCGACCATCCCGAGCTTCACTTCCGACCCCCTTCACAGGATCTGTGGGCGCGTAGGCACGAATACCGTGCCTGTGCGCCCACAGATCTCGTCGTCGTCTTGGTCACGATGCCGCTGCCAGCAGCTCGGCGAGGTCGACTCGGCCGGCGCGGATGCCGCGGGCTTGGAGGGCTCGCAGGTCACCGGCGGCCTGCGCCGCCTTCAGCTGGCCGAAGCCGATGTCGCGCCCGGGGATGGCGATCTCCTCGTGGTCGGGGCCGACGGCCTGGACGCACACGATGGCGTCGGGACCGCCCTTGTGGAGCTGGCCGGTGGAGTGCAGGAAGCGAGGGCCGAACCCGAGCGTCACGGCGACCCTCAGCTCGTCGCGCAGGGCCAGTCGGGCGGCCTCCAGCCGGCCGACCTCAGGGCCGTCGGGGTCGCCGAACACCTGGATGGCGAGATGGTCGCCGGGTCGGACGTGTGCGAGCAGCTCGGCCAGCGGCGTGGTGGCCACCTCGGCGCCGCCCTCCTCGAGCACCTCGTTGGTGGCGGCCTTCGCGGCCGCGACGTCGGGCTGGTCGAAGGGCTGCACCCCGATCGCCGCGCCGGCCAGCGCGGTGGCCAGCTCGGCGGTGACCACGATCTGGCCGAGCGTGAGCAGGTCGGGCGCCGAAGGCATGTGCACCACCGGATGACCGGCGGCGCGCAGGGCGGCCGCCGCGGGGGTCGTCGGGTCGTTGACTACGAAGAGGCGGTCGTCGCCGTAGACCGCCGGGTCGGCGAGCGGTTCGCCGACCACCGGCACCACGCCCGTGCCGTCCTTGCCCAGCGACTCGGCGATGAGCTGCTCGAGCCACAGGCCGAGCGTCGCGAGCTCGGGGTGGAGCTCGATCGTGAGCTTGTCGCGCCCGCTGCGCACGCCGGCGGCCATGGCGGCGGCGAGGCTCAGCGCGGCGTTGACCTGCGTCTCCGCCTCGGGG
>DATCYI010000281.1:0-2849 GCA_036570385.1 Acidimicrobiales bacterium
AAGCGGGCCGGACGGGGACGGGCGGTGGCGCTCGACGACGAGCTGCGCGCCGAGCTCGATGCACAGCACCAGCTGGAGGTGGCGCTGCGCGCCGCGATCGCCGGCGACGAGCTCGAGCTGCACTACCAGCCCGTGTTCCACATCGATGGCGCCCTGCACGGGGCCGAGGCGCTCGTGCGCTGGCGCCAGCCCGACGGCACCCTCGTGCCGCCCGACGAGTTCGTGCCGGCCGCCGAGCGCAGCGGGTCGATCCTCGACCTCGATCGCTGGGTGCTCACCCACGGCCTGTTCCAGCTGGCCCGCTGGATCAACGGGCCGTTCCCCGACATCTGCCTGTCCGTGAACGTGTCGGCCACGACGCTCCTGTGGGAGCACATGGTCGACGACGTGGCCATGGCCCTGGAGCGCGCCGGGGTGCCCGGGCGCGCCCTCATGATCGAGGTGACCGAGACGTCGCTCGTGCACGACCTCACCACCGCGGCAGAGCACATCGCCCAGCTCCTGGCCCTCGGCGTGCGCACCTCGGTCGACGACTTCGGCACGGGTTACACCTCGGTGTCGCACCTGCGGCGCCTGCCCATCTCCGAGGTGAAGATCGATCGGTCCTTCATCCAGGGCATGGGCGATGACGACCGCGATCGGGTGCTCGTCGACCTCATGGCTCGCATCGGCACGATGCTCGAGCTCCAGGTCGTGGCCGAGGGCGTCGAGACCCCCGAGCAGCTCGAGGCGGTCCGCTCCATCGGCTGTCACTACGTGCAGGGCTACCTGCTCGGACGGCCGGTGCCGGCTACCGAGCTGGAGATCGGCCACGGGCAGTGGCCGCGGCGGCACCTCACCTCTGTCCCCACCTGAGGGGCTGAGGACCTCAGTGGCCGAGGTAGGCGGCCTCTAGCTCGGCGGCGACGTCGACGGGCTGGCCGACGGTGCTGACCTGGCCGTTGAGCATGATGGCGGCGTAGTCGGCCACGCCGAGGACGGTGCGAGCGAACTGCTCCACGACGAGGATCGACACCCCGGTGCGGGCGATCTCCGACACGATCGCGTAGAGCTCCTCGACGATGAGGGGGGCCAGGCCCATCGACAGCTCGTCGAGGAAGAGCAGCGACGGCTCGGCGGCCAGGCCGCGGGCCATGGCCAGCATCTGCTGCTCCCCGCCTGACATCGTGCCGGCCAGCTGGCTGCGGCGCTCGGCCAGGCGTGGGAACTGAGCGTAGGAGCGCTCTTCGACGTCGGCCTGACTGATCCCGGCGAAGGTGACCATCCTGAGGTTCTCGCGCACGGTGAGGTTCGGGAACACGCCGCGCCCCTCGGGGATGGTGCAGACCCCTATGCGGGCGAGTGCGTCCGGCGTGGCGCCGTTCACGTGTCGGCCACCGATGTGGACGCACCCCGCCGTGGCCGCCAGCTGGCCGCTGGCCACCTTGAGGGTGGAGGTCTTGCCGCCGCCGTTGGGGCCGAGCAGCGCCACCACGCTCCCCCGCGGCACGACCAGGTCGACGCCGTGGAGCACCTCGATGCGGCCGTAGCCCGCCCGCACCCCGATGAGCTCCAGCATCGGCGGGACGGACGACACCTCAGGCGCAGGCGGAGCGACGGGTTCAGCGACGAGAGCCCGTGTGCGAGGCGACATCAGGCGTCCACCGCCGCACCGAGGTAGGCATCGAGCACCCGCTGGTCGTCCTGGATCTCCTGCGGGCTGCCCACCGCGAGGATGGCGCCGAAGTCGAGCACGTGGATGAGCTGGCACACCTGCATGACCAGCCTCACGTCGTGCTCGACGAGCAGCACGGCCATGCCGTCGGCGGCCAGGGACAGGAGCAGCTCCGCGAAGCTCTCCGACTCCGCGTCGTCGAGCCCGGAGGCTGGTTCATCGAGGAGGATCACGCGGGGTCGGGTGGCGAGGGCACGAGCCAGCTCGACCAGGCGGGCCAGACCGGTGGGCAGCGCGTCGACCCTCTCCTCGGCGACCGTGGCTATGCCGACGAGCTCCAGCAGGCGATCGGCCTCCTCGGTCGGGTCGACGCTGCGGTCGTGGGACCACGAGCGGCGGATCTCGGCCGCGGTGAGGACGTTCTCGCGTGCGGTCAGCGAACCGAACACCTCGAGGCGCTGGAAGGTGCGGGCTATGCCCTCCCGGGCCCGCGCGTGGGCCTTGGTGCCGGTGAGGTCCTCGCCGTCGAGCAGCACGGCACCGCTGACCGTCTCCTGCAGACCGGTGATGACGTTGAACAGCGTCGTCTTGCCAGCACCGTTGGGACCGATCAGGCCCGTGACGTGCCCGGCGGCCACGTCGAGGTCGACGTCGCGGACCGCCTTGTGGCCGCCGAAGCGCACGTTGGCGCCACGCACCTCCAGGAGAGCCATGTCAGGTTCCTTCGACCCCGCCCGGCCGATCCCCTGTGCTCCCCCTCGCCGCGAGCAGGCGGTCGGTCTGGGCTCGACGCTCGTGCAGGTCGCGCACCAGCCAGAAGCGCAGGAACGTGGCCAGAGCGCTCTTCAGGTAGAGGGCGCCTCCGGCTACGGCCACGGCCACCCCGAGCACGGCCAGGACCAGCGCGTCGCGCTGCGCCAGCGGGTTGGTGGTGCCGTGGGACATGGCGTAGGCCACGATCGGCAGCACCACGCCCACGGCCATCGCCGCGAGGCCGACACGCGTGGCGAGGCGATCACGGCTGGTCGACGGATCGGCGATCCGCAGGTCGGCGATGTCGGCCTTGAACTGCTCGATCCGGTCAGGTTGAGAGTGCATCGGTGCTCCGGCTCAGGTGGTGGTCGGTGACGGTGCCCAGGTAGGCGTCGGAGAGGGAGGCTTCGATCTCGGCGGGGCTCCCCACCACGCCGATGCG
>DATCYI010000282.1:0-4903 GCA_036570385.1 Acidimicrobiales bacterium
GCCACCGCCGCCGAGCTCGACCGCTCCGTGGACTCGGCGATGCTCGTGGCCGCCGGGCTGGCCGTCGTGGGCGGTCTGATCGCCCTGATCACCGTGCGCACCGTCGTGCCCGCCGACCCGGTGCACCCCGGCGTCGGCAGCGACCCCTGCGGCGACCCCGCCCTCGCGGACTAGGTCGGACTAGGTCGTCGGCACCTCGACGTACCGGCGGCCGTCGGGGTCGATGACGGTGGCGATGAGCTCCAGCTCGTCCGGCGTCGGCAGGCGCGACGTCGGAACGTCGTCGGGCACCACGAGCTCGAAGCCGGTGGCTGCTCGCACGTCCTCCACCGTCACCCCCGGGTGGAGCGAGCGCAGGCGCATCGAGTGGTCGGGCGTCTCGAAGTCGAGGACACACAGGTTGGTGACCACCCGACGGATCTCGTGGAAGCGGGCCGCCTCGGGGCCGAGGGCCGCGGCGCGGTCGTAGCCGATGCCGCACACGGTGTCGACGGCCTCGCACACGACCGCGGGGGTGTGGTTGGGCACCCAGTACGACGTGGTGTCGTTGATCGTGTTGCCCGGCGCCCCCCGGTACCCGAGCAGCTGCACCTTCGGCTTCGCGTAGTCGCCGATGGCGGCGATGTTCTGGTTGCCGAAGCGGTCGACCTGGGTGGCCCCCATCATCACGTGGCGACGCCCGTTCCAGACCCAGCCGAACATCTGGCGGTAGGGGTTGAAGTGCTCGACGACCGGGCCGCCGGGCCAGGCGAACGCGGCGTCGTCGGCGATGAGCCGGGCCTCGCCGTCGGTCATGGCCAGCTCGGGCTCGAACGTCGCGCGCGCCAGGCGCCCGCCGATCATCGGGATCGTGCCGATGGGGTTGGCCAGGATCTCGCCGTCGCCACGGAAGGCCTCCGCCACCGCCACCACGCAGACGTCGGCGCGCTCCACGAGCCCCTCGAGCTGAGAGCTCATGACTGCCCGCTCGCGCGCAGCTTCGACTGGTAGTCGGCCTCGCTCAGGTCGAGCCACGACGAGCGGAACGCCGCCCACGCGTCAGGTGACTTGGCCGACGCCGCGTACTCCTTCTGGAACGCCTCGTCGCGCTCGTAGTCGGGGGCGCAGGACGTGAAGTGTGCGCCGTTGGGCGCCTCGATCAGGCCGTCGACCAGCAGGCGGCTGATGAGCAGCGACTGCGGCGGTCCCTCCTTCGCGAGGTCATCGGTGGGGACCACCCGCTCGGTCGACACGAAGCGCTTGGTCGCCGCCCCGAGGAACAGGTCGTCGAAGTACGGGTCGGGGCCTAGGTACTGGGCGTTGCCGCGGGGGTCGGCGCGGTTCATGTGGACGAACGCGGCATCCATCGTCAGCGCCGGCACGGCGATCAGGTCCTCGCCGTCGTCGTAGGGCGACGTGACCGTGCGAAGGCGGGGGTTGTCGCGCAGCAGGTCGGATCCGAGCCCGACCCGGGTGGGCAGGAACGGCACCCGCCACGCCGCGGCCTGCAGGCCGAGCAGGAACATGCCCTCGTCGTAGGGCTCGTCCTCGATCGCCCCGCTCTGGCGGGCGGCGCGGAAGTGCGGCTCGAGCGGGATCGAGTCGAGCGACACGAACGCGTAGACCAGCCGCTTCACCTTCCCGGCCGCGCACAGCAGGCCGACGTCGGGCCCGCCCCAGCTCACCACCGTGAGGTCCCGCAAGTCCGACCGCAGGATCGCTCGCACCACCGACATGGGCTTGCGGCGCGAGCCCCACCCGCCGAAGCCGATCGTCATCCCGGAGCGCAGCTCGGCGACCGCGTCGTCCTCGCTGCAGCGCTTGTCGCGGGTCGTGCCCGCCGAGGTGCTCGCAGAGCCGGTCATCGGGTGGTGTCGGTGTCGCGCTTGGCCACGAACGCGTCGCGGTGCTCGTCGGCCACGCCCGAGAGGTTGAGCTCGAAGGTGAACCCCTGCTCGAAGCGGTACGAGCGCTTCACGTCCCAGAGGTCGATCCCGTTGAGGCTCTCCTTCGCGGCACGGATCACCGTCGGCGACTTGGCCGCGATCTCCGCGGCGACCTCCATCGCCGCTCCCTGCAGCTCCGCCTGCGGAACGACGCGCAGCACCGAGCCGAAGTGCTGCAGCTCCTGCGCCGTGGCGACCGCCGACGTGTAGACCATCGCCCGCATCTTGTGCTGCGGCACGAGGCGAGACAGGTGGGTGGCGGCGCCCAGCGCCCCCCGGTCGACCTCGGGCAGCCCGAACGTGGCGTCGTCCGCGGCGACGATCACGTCGGCGTTGCCGACCAAGCCGATGCCGCCGCCCAGGCAGAACCCGTTCACCGCGGCCACGACCGGCACCGCGCAGTCGTAGACGGCGGCGAACGCCGCGTAGCAGCCCCGGTTGGCGCCGATGAGCGCGTCGTGGCCCTCGGTGCTCTGCATCTCCTTGATGTCGACCCCGGCGTTGAAGCCGCGCCCCTCCGCCCGCAGCACGACCACCCGGACCGCCGGGTCGCGCCCGAGCCCGTTCAGGATGTCGGCCAGCTCGAACCAGCCGCCGACGGTGAGCGCATTGACCGGCGGGTTGTCCATCACCACCTCCGCGATGCCGTCGGGGTGGATCGTGCTCGTGGTCGGCATGGCGCTCCGAGATAGGTTCTGACGGTCCGTCAGGAACCTAGTACCGACAGGTCGCTGCCGTTCCCACCGCCGCCCGCCGACTCCAGGGGTCATCATGCCGATCGCGATCGACCTGAACGTGCGGGTGGCGCTGGTCACCGGCGGCACCAAGGGGATCGGTGCCGGGATCGCCGACCGCCTCGCCGACGCGGGCGCCACCGTCGTGGTGTGCGGGCGCTCGGAGCCGGCGGCCAGCCGCCACGAGTTCCGAGCTTGCGACGTGCGCGATCCCGATCAGGTCACGGCGCTGGTCGACTCGATCGCCGGCGACCACGGTGGCCTGCACGTCCTGGTCAACAACGCCGGCGGCTCGCCCACCGTCGCGGCTGCAGACGCATCGGCCCGGTTCAGCGAAGCCATCATCCGCCTCAACCTGCTGGCGCCGCTGCAGGTCGCGCAGGCCGCCAACCGGATCATGCAGGCCCAGCCCGACGGCGGTGCGATCGTCAACATCACCAGCGTCAGCGGCCTGCGCCCGTCACCGGGCACCGCGGCCTACGGAGCGGCCAAGGCCGGCCTGCTGAGCCTCACCCAGACCCTCGCGATCGAGTGGGCTCCGAAGGTGCGGGTCAACGCGGTCACCGGCGGCATGATCGCCACCGACGACAGCCTCGACCACTACGGCGGCCCCGACGGCCTGGCCAGGGTGGCCGCCACCGTGCCCGCCGCCCGGTTCGGCACGCCCGACGACATCGCCGGCGCCGTGGCCTTCCTGGCCAGCCCGCTCGCCGCCTACGCCACCGGCGCCAACCTCGTGCTCCACGGCGGCGGCGAGTGGCCTGCCTTCCTGCGGGCCGCCGAGGGCTGACCCGTCACCTGGTGGTGTGCCCGAGGGGCTGTGCCAGACTGCGACCAGACCTGACGCACCGTCAGGTCGTCATCTGCTGCGTGGGGGACGACGCATGTCCACGACCCAGGTTCCGGCCATCGAGGGCTGGTTCACCACCGACGCCGAGCCCTGCTTGCTCGGGACCCGCTGCACCACCTGCGGCACCGTGTTCTTCCCGGCCGCCACCGGGTTCTGCCGCAACCCGCGGTGCCGGGGCCGCGACCTCGAGCCCACGGCGCTGTCGCGGACCGGCACGGTCTGGAGCTACACGGACGCGCAGTACCAGCCACCGCCGCCGTACATCCCGCCGGGTGACGAGCACGTGCCCTTCGCGCTGGCCGCGGTCGAGCTGGCCGAGGAGCAGATCGTCATCCTCGGTCAGGTCGCGGCCGGCTTCGGCGTGGACGACCTGAGGGTGGGGGCGCCCGTCGAGCTGGTGGTCGAGCCGCTCTACGAGGTCGACGGCGTCGAGCACCTCGTCTACCGGTGGAAGCCGGCGAGCGCCGAAGGAGCGGGGTCGTGACCGCGCCGAACCCGGTCGCCGTGCTGGGCGCGGGCATGCACGCCTGGGGCAAGTGGGGCCGCCCCTTCCACGAGTACGGCATCGAGGCGGCGCTGGCCGCCCTCGACGACGCGGGCATCGACTGGGCCGACGTGCAATTCGTGGCCGGCGGCGAGACCGTGCGCAACGGATACCCCGGCTACGTCGCGGCTTCGACGATCACCCAAGCGCTTGGGTGGAACGGAGCGCGGGTGGCCTCTTGCTACGCCGCCTGTGCGTCGGGGGTGACGGCGCTCGACGCCGCCCGCTCGCGGATCCTGGCGGGGCTGTGCGACGTGGCACTGGTCGTCGGCGCCGACACCACCCCGAAGGGCTTCCTGGCGCCGGTCGCGGGAGAGCGCTGGGACGACCCTGACTGGCTGCGCTTCCGGCTGCTCGGGGCCACCAACCCCACGTACTTCGCGCTCTACGCCCGGAGGCGGATCGACCTCTACGGCGCCACAGACGCCGACTTCGCCAAGGTGAAGGTGAAGAACGCCCGCCACGGCCTGCACAACCCGTACGCGCGGTACCGCAAGGAGGTGACGGAGGAGGAGGTGCTGGCCTCCCCGATGGTGGCCGACCCGCTGCGCCTGCTCGAGATCTGTGCCACCTCCGACGGTGCCGCCGCCGTGGTGCTCACCTCGATGGACTACGCCCGACGCCACGCCGGCGCGGCGTCGCCGGTGCAGATCCGCGCCGTCTCCACCGTCACGCCGAGCTTCCCGAACACGGTCATCGAGATGCCCGGCTTCGCCACCGACTCCGCTGCCGCGCTGGCGCCGCCCGAGCTGACCTTCCGGGACTCGATCGCCGCGGCCGCCTACGAGGAGGCCGGCATCGGGCCCGACGAGCTGAGCCTGGCCGAGGTCTACGACCTCTCCACCGCGCT
>DATCYI010000283.1:0-33244 GCA_036570385.1 Acidimicrobiales bacterium
CGGTGGTGCCGCCCGCGGTCGAGTGGTGGGCCGAGCGACCGGGGCTCGATCCGCTGCGCTACGGCCTGCTGAGGGCGCTCGACGACGCGGCCTACGGCGCCGGTGTTTGGGCCGGCTGCCTCCGCGAGCGCTCCGTCCGAGCGCTGCTGCCTCGACTGTCCGGAAGGATCCAGGCCCGGGTGAAACTTGACCGCGTGGTCAGGTAGCGTCGAACCGAAGCCGAACGACCGGGGGTCATCGCCGTGCAGACACGAGCAGCAATCCTGTGGGAAGCCAACACCGAGTGGAGCGTCGAGGACATCGAGATCGACGATCCGAAGGCGGGTGAGGTCAAGGTCAAGCTGGCCGCATCCGGGCTCTGCCACTCCGACGAGCATCTGCTCACCGGCGACATGGTCCTCGACCCCGAGGTCGCCGCGCTGATCGGGCTCGAGCAGTTCCCCTGCATCGGCGGCCACGAAGGCGCCGGCGAGGTCATCGAGGTCGGGCCGGGCGTCACCAGCGTCGCGGTCGGCGATCACGTGGTCCTCGGCTTCATCCCGAGCTGCGGCCGCTGCCCCTCGTGCGCACGCGGGCGCCAGCACATCTGCGACCTCGGCGCGTTCCTGCTCGCCGGTCGCCAGGTGTCCGACCTCACCGCCCGCCACCACGCGAAGGACGGGCGCGACCTCGGCATCATGTGCTGCGCCGGCACCTTCTCGCCCTACACGGTGGTCAACGAAGCCACCTGCGTGAAGATCGACGACTGGATCCCGCTCGACAAGGCGGCGCTGGTCGGGTGCGGCGTCACCACCGGCTGGGGCGCTGCCAACTACGCCGCCGACGTGCAGAGCGGCGACTCCGTCGTGGTCATCGGCATCGGTGGCATCGGCATGAACGCCGTGCAGGGTGCGGCCATGGCCGGCGCCCGCCACGTCATCGCCGTCGACCCGGTGGAGTGGAAGCGGGAGAAGGCCGAGAGCTTCGGCGCCACCCACACCTGCGCCTCCATCGAGGAGGCCCAGGCCAAGGTGGGCGAGCTCACCTGGGGCGCCAACGCCGACAAGGCGATCCTCACCACCGGTGTAGCGACGGGCGACCTCATCGCCCCGATGATGTCGATGGTCGCCAAGGGCGGTCGTGGCGTCGTGGTGGCGGTGGCTCCCATCGCCCAGGAGGACGTGAAGCTCAACCTGTTCGACCTCGCCATGCAGCGCAAGGAGCTGGTCGGCAGCGTCTTCGGCAACGCCAACCCCCGCCGTGACATCCCCCGCCTGCTGCGCCTCTACGACGAGGGCAAGCTCATGCTCGACGAGCTGGTGACCACCACCTACGAGCTCGACGACATCAACCAGGGCTACCAGGACATGCGCGACGGCAAGAACATCCGCGGCGTCATCGACTACTCCAACGCCCACTGAGCGCGCTGACAGGATCTGTGGGCGCTCAGGCACGCCATGCGTGCCGAGACGCCCACAGATCCTGATTAGATGACCTGGTGCGCGTCGATCGCTGCTTCGCCTTCGTAGACCTCTGCGGCTTCACCTCCTTCGCCGACCAGCACGGCGACGAGCGGGTGGTGCTGATGCTCGCCCAGATGCGCACGACGCTGCGGGAGAGCGCAGCCCGCCGGGGGGTGCGGGTCGTGAAGTGGCTGGGCGACGGGGCGATGCTCAGCTCCACGATGATCGACGCCGTCGCCGGCCTCGTCGTCGAGCTCGACACCCGCCTGGCCGAGATCATCCCGTCGCTTCCGGTGCGAGCGGGCATGGCGTCCGGGCCCGTGATCATGTTCGAGGGCGACGACTACATCGGTGCGCCCGTGAACATCGCGGCGAGGCTCTGCGACCAGGCGCAGCCCCACGAGCTGCTCGCCACCGTCGAGGTGGCCGCCGCCCGACCGGGCTGGATCCACGCCCAGGAGGCCCGCTCGGTGCACGTGCGGGGCCTCGCTCGCGAGGTGGCCGCTCGCACCCTCTCCATCGGCCCACCCGGCAGCGAGCCCATCGTCGACCCGGTGTGCGGCCTGCGGATCGCCCGCGACACGAGCTACGCCGTGAACGGCGAGGGGCGCTTCTGCTCCGAGGCCTGCGCGGGCTCCTGGATGGAGCGCCCGGTCCGCGACCGCATCTGAGGCCCGGCCGGGCCGGTGCTCAGAAGACGGTGTAGCCGCCGTCGACGACGACGGTGTCGCCCGTGTGGAACGTCAGGGTCGGGTCGGCGAGGAACACGGCGGGCGGGCCCATCTCCTCGGGCTCGGCCCAGCGACGGGCCGGCGTGCGGGAGATCGTGGCGTCGCGGAACTTGTCCCAGGCGTAGCCGGGGGCCGCGAGGTCGGTCTTGGTCCAGCCGGGCACGAGCGCGTTGACGCGGATCTGGTGGCGGGCGAGGCCGACGGCGAGCGCCTTCACGAGGCCGAGCAGGGCGGACTTGGAGGACCCGTAGGCCTCGTTGCCCGCGGCGCCGTGGATGGTCGAGGTGGACGACACCGCGACGAGGGAGCCGCCGCCGCGCTCGACCATGTGGCGGGCCGCGGTCTGGAAGGTGTGGAACACGCCGTCGACGTTGATCCGCATGACACGGTGCCACTCCTCGAGGCTGACCTCGAGGAAGGGGATGCCGCGACCGGTCGTGCCGGCGTTGGCGAACACCGAGTCGATCCGGCCGCCTGCCGCCTCGACGCTGCGCTCCCAGACCGACGCGACCTGGTCGGGCTCGGTGACGTCGCACACGAACCCGTGGGCGGTGATCCCGGCCTCGCGGAGACCGGCGACAGCACCCTCGTTCTTGGCCTCGTCGCGGCCCCAGATCACGATCTGGGCTCCGGCGGCTCCACAGGCCGAGGCCATGCCCAGGCCGATGCCGCCGTTGCCGCCGGTGACGAGGACCGTGCGATCCGTGAGGTTCAGGGGAGCTGCGGGGATCTCGGGCATGGCGGTCGACGCTACCGGTGGTCGACGGCGAGCACGAAGCGCTCGACGGCCTTGACGAAGACGTTGGCTTCGTAGGCGGGAGAGCCCACCGGGCGCAGGTTGGTGAAGCGCTTCGTGAGCTCCTCCAGCGCTACCCGCATCGTCAGCCTGGCCACGTGGGCACCGAGGCAGAAGTGCGTGCCGAAGCCGAAGGCCACGTGCGGGTTGGGGTCGCGCGCCAGGTCGACCTCGAAGGGCTCGTCGAACACCGCCTCGTCGCGGTTGGCCGATGGGTAGACGAGTGCGATGCGGTCACCGGCTCGCATCGCCACGCCGTCGACCTCGCAGTCGGCGGCGACTGTGCGGAACATGTTGTTGAGCGGCGTGACCCAGCGCAGCAGCTCCTCCACGGCCGTGGGGATCGACGCAGGATCCGCGGCGATGCCCTCCCAGAGGTCGTTGCGCTCGCTCAGCAGGATCAGCGACCGGGCCATGGTGGTGCGGGTGGTCTCGGCTCCACCGGGCACGACGAGGCCCAGCTCGGAGTTGATGTCCTGGACGGACATCGGGCAGCCGCGCTCCTCGGACTGGGACCACCGGGTGAACACGTCGTCCATCGGGCAGCCGGAACGGGCCTCGAGCGTGGTGTCGGTCAGGGTTGCGATGTCGAGCACGGCCCGCACCGCGTCGGACATGGCCAGCGGGTCGCGCGCGAGGACGTCGACGCGCATCAGCCGCTCGGACCACGACATGACGTCTCGCCAGTGGCTGGTGGGCCAGCCGAGGATGCGGCACGTCACGACGGCGGGGATGCGGCCGGCGATGGTGTCGACCACCTCGAAGCGATCAGCGATCCGTGTCGCTGCGAGCGCGTCGGCCACGTCGGCGCGGATGTCGTCCTCGAGCCGGTTCACAGCGCGGGGCGTGAACAGGTCCGAGATGAGCTTGCGCTGCTGCTGGTGCTCGGGGTCGTCCTTGCTGATCATCGACGTCTCGTCCGGGAACCACGTCGAGCGGTACCCGCGGCTGCTCACGAAGTCGGACGCGTGGCGCTCGACGTGGCGCACGTGCTCCATCCGCGTCATGCACCAGATGCCGTTGCGATCTCGGTAGATCGGCTCGTTTGCTCGCATCCACGTGTAGGCGGGGTGCGGGTCGCCGACGTGGAACTCGGGGTCGAGGAGGTCGACGTCGGGACGGGTCGTGACGGGCGGGGCCGGCTCGGTGATCGTCATGTCAGCCCTCGATGTAGGTGCCGAGGAGCGGGGTCACCCGGAGCTGCTCGGGGATGCGCTCCATTCCGATGACCTGATCGATGGCCTCGTGCACGTGGTAGATCCGCCGCTCCTGGTAGTTCAGGTTGATGCCGGTGATCGTGCCGGCGTCGAGCGATCGCTGCATGCCTGGCAGCACCGTGAGGTCCTCGAAGAGCACGTCCTGGTTGAACCGGATGAACAGGTCGTTGGCCTTGCGCCCGGCGTCGTCTTCGGAGCTGAGCGACGAGCACCAGTGCACGTGGTACGCGGACGAGCCGTCGGGCTTGGGCCAGTTGGTTATGAAGAAGACGAAGCCGTGGCCCACGAACACGATGCTGAGGTTCGGGAACACGTGGTACGAGAACGTGCCGGATTCGGGGAGGTCGCCCAGCCCCTCGAAGAGCGGCGGGAACGGCATGGCGCCGGTGAGGGGCACCCCCTCGCGGAGGCTGATCAGCATCCGCGAGTGGCCGCCGCGGAGGAGCTGGATGCCGGTGGAGGCCTGGTCGAGCACCTTGCCGGCGCTGTCGCGGTGGACCGTGTTCACGTGGTACGTCTCGATGTTGGCGTCCACCGGGAGCTTCCAGTTGACCGGCACGTCGCGCACGGTGTGACCGGCCAGGTGGAGGCGCCCGTCGAGGTCGGCCAGCTCGCTCAGATCGTCGTTGACCGGAGCGAGGTAGTCCTGCAGCGGCGCGGCCTCGGGGTCGAGGTTGATGAACACCAGCGGGCCCCAGGTCTCGCAGCGGATGCTGGTGAGCGAGACGCACTCGGGATCGAGCTCACGGAAGTTCGCCGCGTCGGGGTACCCGACCAGGTTGCCATCGAGGTCGTAGACCCAGCTGTGGTACGGGCACACCATCCGGCGACCGGTGTTCCCGCAGGGCTCGCTGAGCAGCATCGCGCCCCGGTGCTTGCACGTGTTGTGGTGCGCGCGGATCACGCCGTCCTGTCCGCGCACGAGCATGATCGGCTGGGGGAGCTGGTCGACCAGGCGGTAGTCGCCCGGGTTCCGCAGCTCGTCGCCGTGGGCCACCATGAGCCATGACCGACCGAAGACGCCCTCTTGCTCGAGGCGAGCGAAGTCGGTGTCGGTGTAGCGCGCCGCCGGGACCACCGGGAGGCCGGGGAAGCCTCCTGGGTAGTCCTTGCGGTCGCGCTCCGTGAGCGATCGACGCTTCACCTCGTCGATGAACGTCTCGGTCATGGCCATGGCGAACCTCGTGGGGTCAGGTTGGGTTGGGGGCGAGGGCGCGCAGGGCGGCCTCGTCGATGGTGAACGCGTGCTCGGGGGTCATCGCCTGGATGCAGACGTGGTCGGCGCCGGCGGTGATGTGCTCCTCGACGCGGGCGCGCACCGTGTCGGCATCGCCCCAGGCGACCAGCGCGTCGAGGAAGTGGTCGGCGGTGCTGTCGATGTCCTCGTCGGTGAAGCCGAGCCGGAGCCAGTTGTTCCGGTAGTTCGGCAGGGTGGCGTACATCGACAGGGCGGACCGGGCGGTGTCGCGGGCGACGGTGGCATCGGTGGTGACGACCACCTTCTGCTCGACGCAGAGCAGCTTGTCGGGGCCGAGGATCTCGCGGGCGCCGGCCGTGTGCTCCGGGGTCGTCCAGTAGGGGTGCGCTCCGTCGGCCAGCTCGCCGGAGAGGCCGACCATCTTCGGGCCGAGGGCGCCGACGAGGCGCGGGGCTCGCGCCGGCGGCGCAGGCGCCATGTACGGCGACGCCTCCACGCCCTCGAGGTACTTGCGCATGGTTGCCACCGGCTTGCTGTAGTCGAGGCCGCGCAAGCCGGAGACCAGCGGAGCGTGGCTCACGCCCAGCGCCAGGATGAAGCGGTCGCCGGTCTGCTCCGAGAGCGTGTCGGACGCCTGGCGCATCGCACCGGGGTGGCGGTGGTGGATGTTGGCGATGCCTGTCGCGAAGCTGATCGACGTGGCCTCACCGGCCAGGTGGGCGATGTGCGCGAACGGATCTCGACCCATCGTCTCGGGCAGCCAGATCGCGCTGTAGCCGAGCGACTCGATCAGCACGGCGGCCTTCACGGCGCCATCGATCGGGAGTGCGTCGGTCGGCGCCCACACGCCGAAGGGTCCGAGGCGCTTCCGCCAGGCGTTGATGTCGGTCATCGGGTCGTCTCCTGTTCCGCGGCCACCAGGTCGGCCGCCCATCTGAGGTCGGGCTTTCCCTGTGGTGTGTAGCGGAGCTGAGCGGCCTGCACGAGCTGACGGGGTGCCTTGTAGCCGGCGAGGAGCGGCTTCAGGTGCGTCCTGACGGAGTCGAGGTCGGGCATTGCGCCCGGTCGTGGAGCCACCACGGCGACCACCCGCTGGCCGAACCGCTCGTCGGGAGCGCCCACGACGATGGCGTCGGCGACGTCGGGATGGGTCTTCACGGCCGCGGCGACCTCGTCGGGATGCACCTTCTCACCGCCCGTGTTGATGCACGACGAGCCCCTGCCCAGCAGGGTGATCGTGCCGTCCGCCTCCGGCCGGGCGAGGTCGCCGGGCACGGCCCAGCGCACGCCGTCCGCATCGGTGGGGAAGGTGGCCGCGGTCTTCGCATCGTCGTTCCAGTAGCCGAGAGGCACGTGGCCGCGCCGCGCCAGGCGGCCGGTCTCGCCGATCGCCACCGGGCGCAGGTCGTCGTCGAGCACCGCGGAGTCGGGCCCCATGGAGAACCGGGGCGGCCCGCCGCTGGTGGCGGCGCCGACCAGGCGGCCGCTCGAGCCCGTCTCGGAGGCGCCGAAGCCATCCACGATCACGCAGCGGGGGAGGAGCTCCGCGAGCCGGGCCTTCACCGACGGGGAGAGGATCGCTCCGCCGGAGGTGACGACCCTCAGGCTCGTGAGGTCGTGGCGGTCGGGCTCGCGCTCGAGGCTCTCCACGAAGGGGAGGCCCATGCCGTCGCCGATGAGGACGAGCAGGCGGGCCTGCTCCGCTTCGGCCAGGTCGGCCACGGCGGATGCGTCGAAGCGGCGGCCGGTCCAGAGCACGACGCCGCGGCCGGTGAGCAGCGGCACGAGGCTGTTCCACTGACCGTTCCCGTGCATGAGGGGTGACGTCACCAGCCACGGCTCGGGCTCGGTCACGACGCGCTCGGCGAGGTCCTCCGGTCGCGCTAGCGGGGGGCCGCCGGGGTTCCCGCCCTGCAGCGCGGCGAAGAACAGGTCCTCGCTCCGCCAGATGACGCCCTTCGGGGCTCCGGTCGTGCCCCCGGTGTAGAGCAGGTAGCGGTCGTCGCCCGAGCGTGCGCCGAAGCGGCGCTCTGGGTCGGCGGCGGCCAGCGCGGCCTCGTAGGCGACAGCCTCGCCGAGGTCGTTCGCGGCGCCGTCGTCGAGCACGACGACGTGGCGCAGGTGTGGGAGGTCGTGGCGGATCTGCGCGAGCACGGGCAGGAACGAGCTCTCCAGCACGAGGGCGGTCACCTCGGCGTCGCCCAGCACGTGGGCCAGCTCCTCCGCTGCGTAGCGGTAGTTGAGGTTGATCGGCACCATGCGGGCCTTGAACGTGCCGAGCATCGCCTCGAGCCACTCGGCGCGGTTCCATGACAGGACCCCGATGTGGGCTCCGGCCTTGAGTCCGCTGTCGAGCAGGTGGCGGCCGAACCGGGTGGATCGCTCGTCGAGCTCGGAGTACGTGAGGCGCCGTCCGCCCGCCACGAGAGCAAGCCGCTCTGGCATCGCGTCTGCAGCGACCTCGAAGAGGTCGGCGAGGTTGAACGTCGGCAACTGGCCCCCGTGTTTGTGCGCGTTAAATGAACAGAGATACATATTTAGCCGTCGGGCCGGCATCTGCCAAGCCCCAAGTCGCGAGGAGCCCGCATGACGACGTTCGAAGCATCCACCTCCACCCAGCCCGCTGGCGCAGCGCTGGTGACGGGCGGCGGCTCGGGGATCGGCCTGGCGTGCGCACAGCGCCTGGCCTCTGCCGGCATGGCCGTCACCATCTGCGGGCGCTCCGAGGAGCGTCTCGTCACCGCGCTCGAGTCGCTGCCTGCGGGTTCGCGCCACGTGGTGGCGGACATCACCGACGAGGCCGCGATGGGCGAGGCGATGGACCGCGCCGTGGAGGGCCACGGCTCGCTCGCCGCGGTCGTCGCCAACGCCGGCGGCGCGTACGCGGTCGGCCCGCTGGCCATGGTCGACGTGGCCGACTTCGAGCGCGAGCTGCACGTCAACGTCACGGGCACGTTCGTCACGATCAAGGCGGCTGCGCCTCACCTGGCCCGGGCCGGTGGGGGAGCGATCGTGGCGGTCTCCTCGATCGCCGCCATCCTCACCCACCCGCTGATGGCCGCCTACAGCACGAGCAAGGCCGCGCTCGACATGCTCGTGCGCAACGCCGCCGACGAGCTCGGCCGCTTCGGCGTGCGGGTCAACGGCGTGCGCCCGGGCCTGGTGCCCACCGACGCCTCGGATCCGCTCGCCAGCCACGACGCCACCCGGGACGACTACCTGGCCCAGATGCCGCTCGGCCGGGTCGGCACCGTGGACGACATCGCCGACGCGGTGCAGTTCCTGGTCGGGTCTCGGTCCAGCTGGGTCACCGGCCAGGTGCTGAGCGTCGACGGCGGGCACTCGCTGAGGCGGGGACCGAACCTCGACTCGCTGGTCGGCCGGCACTTCGAGGCTGCCCTGAACGAGCGTCTCCTCGGCGGCTGACTGCGCCACGTTGACTTTAGCGAGGGGTCGCTTTACTTTGTTTCGGAGAGCATGACCTCGGTCACACCTCCTCCAACGCCAGGAGGGTGAACCGCCGACACACTCCGAAGGGGGAGCACCTGCCGATGAACGGTGCCCAGATCGACTCGATGCGCACAGGCCCGACCTACGAGCGCAACGCGAGCGTGATGTTCGTCGACCGGATCCGCCGCTCCCCGGAGCGCACCGCGCTCGTGGTGCTCGGCGAGGACGAGATCTCCTACGAGGCTCTCGGCGAGCGCCTCGCCGCCACGGTCCACGCGCTGCGGGCCGCCGGCGTCGAGCAGGGCGACCGGGTGGCCTTCGCCGCCTCGAACCGCACAGAGGTCATCGAGGTCATGGCCGCGACGCTCCACCTCGGCGGCATCTTCGTGCCCCTCAACACGAGGCTCAGCGCAGCCGAGCTCCGGTTCATCACGCTCGACGCCGGTGCCAAGGTCATCTTGGCCGATTCGGCCATGGCCACGCTGCTCGCTCCGGAGCGCGCAGCTCTTGGCGTCGACCACGCACTGCGCCTGCCTGACGTCGACGAGGTGCAGGACGGGTGGCAGGCGGTGTCCGAGCTCACGGGCGGCCCGATCGATCCGCTCGGCCCGCCGGCCGACACCAGCCCCGACGACGTAGCCGTGCTGATGTACACGTCGGGCACCACGGGTCAGCCCAAGGGCGCCATGATCACCCACGGCAACATCGTCGCCACGGTGCACAACCTGATGCTCCTCATCCCGATGGGCCCTGACTCCGGGATGCTGGCGATGGCACCCCTGTTCCACGTGGGGGCGATGGCCCTCGTGCTCGGCACACTCGCCACGGGCGGTCGCGTGGTGATCCTCCCGGCGTTCACCCCGACGGCGGTGTTCGACGCCATCGAGGCGCAGCCGGTGACCTTCACCTTCGGCGTGCCCGCCATGTTCCAGGCCATGACCACCGACCCGCGCTTCGAGGCGGCCGACCTGTCGTCGGTCCTGCTCATGTGCGCCGGCGCGCCAGTGCCGGAGAGCCTGCTGCACCAGTACCTGGAGCGCGGCGCCAAGGTCACCCAGGGCTACGGCCTCACCGAGTCGACGGCTGTCGTCAGCCTGCTCGAGTCCGACTTCGCCACCGCCAAGCTCGGCTCCGCCGGCATGCCGTACCCGCTCACCGCGGTGCAGCTCCGCGATCCCGAGGGTGCCGTCATCACCGATGCCGGGGTCGACGGAGAGATCTGGATCCGCGGGCGCAACGTCGTGCGGGGCTACTGGAACCGACCCGACGACACCGCGGCCCTCCTCGACGAGGACGGCTGGCTGCGCACCGGCGACGCCGGGCACCTCGACGCCGACGGCTTCCTCTACATCACCGATCGCATCAAGGACATGCTCATCACCGGCGGGGAGAACGTCTACCCCGCCGAGGTCGAGAAGGTCCTGGCCGGGCACCCCGACATCGCCGACGTGGCGGTGATCGGCACGCCCGACGAGCAGTGGGGCGAGGTCGTCACCGCGATCGTCGTCCCGCGGCCTGGCGCGAGCGTCGACCTCGACGCCGTGCAGGCCTACGCCCGCGAGCAGCTCGGTGGGTACAAGGTGCCGCGGCGCCTGCACCTCACCGAAGAGCTGCCCCGGAACGCCTCAGGAAAGGTCCTGAAGCGCGATCTGCGAGCCGAGCTCGCCTGATCGATCCGCGCGCCTTCCGGCGCGCACCGACCTTGGGCGCCGCACCCGCGGCGTCCGTCCCACGAACCCATCTCAGGGGGATCCTTGACGCACTCATCCATCCGACGCACCGGCATCGCCGTGCTCGTAGCGCTCGTCCTCGCGGCCTGCGGCAGCGATGACGACAGCAGCAGCGCAGACGACACGGCCGACGAGGCCACCACCACGACCGTCGAGGCCGCGGCCGACGACGACGGCGCCAGCACCGACGACGACACCTCGTCGATCCCCGAGGCCACCGGCCCCGCCGACGAGTCGCTCGATCCGGTGAAGATCGGCGTGATCAACATGGACGAGGGCACGCCCTCCTACCCCGACGTCTCGGTGGGCATCGACGCCGGCGCTGAGCTGGTGAACGCCGAGCTCGGCGGCATCCAGGGCCGACCCGTCGAGATCGTGCACTGCAACGTGGGCGTCGACCAGGCGAGCAACCAGGAGTGCGCCCAGAAGTTCGCCAACGACGACGACATCAACCTCGTCATCAACGGCTACGTCTTCGGGTCCGGGTTCATCTTCCCGATCCTCGACGCTGCCGGGCTCCCCGTGCTGCTCCAGACGCCGCTCACCAGCCCCGACTTCCAGGCCACCAACGGCTACGCCTACGCCGGCGGCAACGCCGGTGGCACCGTCGGCACGGCAGCCTTCGCCGCGTCGATCCTCGACGCCGAGTCGATAGTCATCCTGGGCGCCGACAACGACGCCACCCGCTCGGCCGTCGAGGCCATCGAGGGCATCCCTGCGGTCGAGGGCGTCGACGTCTCCACGACGTACATCTCCGAGACCTCTGCCGACGTCACCGCCGACATCCAGGCCTCCGGCGCGGCAGATGCCGACGCCGTGCTCGCCCTCATCAACGCCCCGCAGTGCGTGCAGGTCGCCCAGACGCTGCAGGACCTCGAGGTGGAGGCAGCGATCATCAGCACGACCACCTGCGCGGTGCCCACCACACTCGCCGAGTCCCCCGAGCTCTTCGAGGGCTGGCACGTCGTGGGCAGCGGCCTTCCCCCGCTGCTCGCCGAGGGCGAGTCGGCTGAGCTCGACTACTTCCGCGAGACCTTCCCGAAGTACGGGCCCGAGGAGAAGACGCAGTCCTTCCTCGCCGTCGGTGGGTTCGGCGCGATGCTCGCCGCGTGGGACATCGGCAACGAGCTCCCCGACTCGCTGACCCGTGAGGACTGGTCGACCGGGCTCGCCGGCTTCACCGGCCCCTACTTCAGCGGTGATCCCGAGCTCTCGTGCCCCGGACCCCACTACCCGGCTGTCTGCAGCAACGAGGTCCGCGCCTACGTGCTCGACGACGCCGGCGTGATGTCCAAGGTCGAGGACTTCTTCGACCCGCTGGCCTGATCCGCTAGGCACCCCCACCGATGACCGAGCTCTCCACACCGCCCGACTGGGCCACCGCCCTGCTGGGTGAGGGAACAGCTCTGGTCAGCGTCCTGGCCGGCGGCTCCTCGCGGGAGACCCTTCTCCTCGAGGTGCCCGCCGGTCGGGGGCGGGTCGTCGCCCGCCACGACCGAGGTGCGGGTCCGCTGTCCGGCACCCCCTTCACGCTCGCTCGCGAAGCAGCCACGTTCGCGGCCGTCGCGGGCGCCGGCCTCACCGCCCCGGCTCTGGTGGCGGTCGCTCCCGACGGGTCCGCCTTCGCGGTCGAGGAGGTCGCGGGCACCCCCGAGACATCCGACGTTGCGCTCGACGACTACCTCGAGTGCCTCGGCCGGCTGCACGCGACCGGCACCACGCTGGCTCCCGCGGGCCACGCCGGGTTCGACGCAGCCGGCGTAGAGGACCTGGCCCTGTGGCAAGACGCAGCCGCACAGCTGGCGACGCCGTCACCGATCCTCGATCTGGCCTTCGACCGACTGCGGGCCCATGGCGCCTTCGAGCCGGATCGCGTCGTGCTGTGCCACGGCGACGCCGGCACCGGCAACTACCTGCACGACGGTTCGCAGGTCACCGGTCTCATCGACTGGGAGATGGCCCACACCGGCGATGCACACGACGACCTGGCCTCGGTGGCTGTGCGAGCCGCACTCAACGGCGTCGACCTCGGCGACCTCGCCGCTCGCATCACCGCCCACCACACCCCGGCATCCGGCATCGCGTTCGACCCCGCCCGCCATCGCATCTCGGTGCTCGGCGTGCTCACCCGCATGGTCGTGTCGTGCCTGCGTGCCCTCGAGCAGGCGGCACCCCACACCGATCGCAGCATCCAGCTCCTGGGCCTGCCGCTGATGGAGGTCCACCTGCTGCGCACGATCGGCACCCTCGACGACCACCACCTCGCACCGCTCGACGACGCCGACCCGGACCTCTCCTTCGCGGCCTCGCTCGCGTCTGCCACCGCCGATCACCTCACCGCGACCCTTTCGAGCGCCGTCGACCACGGCGTCGCGGCGCAGGCCCGCCGGTTGCGGTTCGCGGCGACGCAGATGGCCGCCGCACTGGCTGCGGCGGGTTCCGCACCCTCCGACGGCAGCGACCTCGACGGGCTGTGGCGCGCTGCTCAGCGCCGCCTGGCCGTCCTCCCTGCCTCCCGTCCCTTAGCCAACGCCCCCATCGCCGGAGTGTCCTGATGCTCACAGCTGCAGACGATCGCCTCCACCCGCCCGTCGACGACGACCCTTGGTGGACCGAGACCGCATGGTTCGGCTTCGCCGCTCCGGCCGAGGGGCTGTGCGGGTCGATCTACCAGATCTACCGGACGACCCAGGGCGTGATGGCAACCGCCGTATACGTGTGGGCGCCCGGCCGCGAAGACCTGCGCGAGCTGCCCTACTACCGCACGTTCTGGCACCTCCCGATCCCTGACGGCGCCCAGCCGCTCGACAACGAGCTCCCCTCCGGGCTCACGATCTCGACCGAGGAGGCGCTCAGGACCTACCGCCTCCGATACGACGACCCGGCCGAGCTCACCTTCGACCTGCGCTTCGAGGGCATCCACGAGGCACAGCCGTTCCACGTGTCGAACGGGATGGGTCACCTCGACCAGCTCGGTCGCGTCACCGGCCAGCTCGTGTTGCACGGACGAACGATCCCCATCGACTGCATCGAGATGCGCGACAGGTCCTGGACACCGCGCCGAGAGACGTCCTCCCGCACGCGGCGGGGCTACACCTACGGCGCGGACGGGGACGGCCGCGGCTTCTACGTGGCCACCTCGGTCGCGCCAGGCTCCGAGGACGGCACGGACGAGGTCATCGGCGGCTACCTCTTGCAGGACGGCGAAGTGGTCCCGGTGACGGGCGGCGAGCGCCGCGTCGCACGAGACGATCAGCACCGGCCCTCGGGCGTCGTGCTCGAGATGGCCACGGCGAACGGGATGACGGCGGTGTCTGGGGCGGTGGAGAGCCGGCTCGCGCTGCCCACCACCCCGTACTTCGCTTGGATGTCGCTGGTCGAGTGGACCGCTGACGACGGCTGGTCGTGCTGGGGTGAGGACCACGACAGCTGGTCACCCCGGCGCTGGCGGGCCTTCACCCAGCGAGGAGGTGCGGCGTGAACGAGTACCTCCTCTTCCTCGTGCTGGGCATCGGCGCAGGGGCGCTCTACGCAGCGCTCGCCCAGGGGATCCTCGTCGCCTACCGGGGCTCTGGCGTCGTGAACCTCGCCCAGGGCGCGATGGCAATGTACGGCGCCTACACGTTCCACGAGCTGCGCAGCACCGGGCGCCTCGTGCTGCCTCCGCTGCCCAACCCGCTGTCGCTGATCGAGGGGATCGCCGGGCTCGTTGGCCTCGACCTCGAGCTGCCGAACATCCCCACCTTCGTCGGCCTGGGCGACTCAGGGTTCACGGTCCTGCCGGCCATGGCGGTGTCGCTGCTGATCGCCGCGGCCCTCGGCTACGCGGTTCACGCCCTCGTGTTCCGTCCGCTGCGCCACGCACCGCCCCTCGCCAAGACGGTGGCGAGCGTCGGCGTCATCCTCGTGCTCCAGGCGGCCATCTCGCTGCGCTTCGGCTCCGACTCCCGTTCGGCCGCTCCGATCCTGCCTGACGACCCGGTTCGGATCCTCGACGGGATCGTGAAGGCTGACCGCCTCTGGCTCGGCGCCATCGCCATCGTGCTGGCCGCCGCGCTCTGGGCGCTCTTCCGCTTCACGGTCTACGGGCTAGCGGCCCGGGCTGCCGCCGGCAACGAGAAGGGAGCAGTCCTGCTGGGCTACTCACCCGACCGCCTCGCCGCCATCAGCTGGGTGCTGTCAGCGGTGCTTGCGGCGTTCGTCGGCATCCTCGCCGCGCCGATCGTGACGCTGTCGCCGGGCGTGCTGACGCTCCTCGTCATCCCTGCCCTGGGCGCGGTGCTGCTGGCCCGCTTCGAGTCGGTCCTCGTCGCCACGTCCGCAGCCCTCGCGATGGGGATGGTCGACCAGCTGCTGATCCTCCTCCAGCGCAAGCCGCAGTTCGAGTGGCTGCCCTCGAACGGCACCCGCGAGCTGGTCCCCCTGCTGGTGATCGTCGTCGCCCTGTTCGTGCGGGGCAACACGCTGCCGGTGCGTGGCTCCACCGACACCGAGCGGCTTCCCCGCGCCGTCGAGACCAGGCACGTCGGTCGACTCGCTCTGATCCTTCTGGCGCTGCTCGTGCCGGCACAGATGGTGCTCGGCTACGAGTGGCGCCAAGCGCTGACCATCTCCGCCATCGGCGGGATCGTGTCGCTCTCGCTGGTGGTGGTCACCGGCCTGGTCGGGCAGATCTCGCTGAGCCAGATGGCCGTGGCCGGGTGCGCCGCCTTCCTCCTCACCCGCCTCGCCGGCGACTGGGGCATCCCGTTCCCGTTCGCTCCGCTGCTCGCGGCGGGCGCGGCCGCGCTGGTCGGGCTGCTGGTCGCCATCCCCGCCGTGAGGATCCGGGGGGTGACGCTCGCGGTGGTGACGCTGAGCTTCGCCTACGCGCTCGATCAGCTGGTCTTCAACAACAAGGACCTGGTCGGGCTCTCGTCCACCGCGTCGAGCGCAGGCTCCCCGAGCCTGTTCGGCTACCGCTTCGGCCCGCTCGACCAGCTCGACGACCGTGGCGTCCCCAGCGTCCCCTTCGGCATCTTCGTGTCGATCGTGCTCATCCTCGCCGTGGCCGCGGTGGCCAACATCAGGCGCGGGTCGACCGGGCGACGGATGCTGGCGGTGCGGGCCAACGAGCGCGCCGCGGCGTCGGTCGGGATCGACCTGGTCCGCACGAAGCTCCTGGCCTTCGCCGTCTCGAGCTTCCTCGCCGGGATCGCCGGCGGCCTGCTCGCCTACCAGAACTCCGGCCGGGTGGAGCCCACGACCTTCGCTGTGTTCACGTCGCTGACCGCCCTGGCCATCGCCTACCTCGGGGGAATCTCCTCGGTCGGCGGCGCGCTGGCGGCCGGCGTGCTGACCGCTGGGGGCCTGGGGAGCGTCGTCTTCGAGCGGGTTCTGCACATGGGTGCATGGGAGGAGCTGGGCGCCGGGGTGCTCCTCGTCGTCACCGCCATCTTGAACCCGGAGGGGATCGCCCAAGCGCTCGCCCACGTCGTCGCGCCACTGCGCCGCGGCCATCGCCAACGACCACCCGCGCCAGCGGCGCCGGCCACGCTCGCCCCGGAGGTGTCCGCATGACCGACCTGCTGAAGGCCGACAGCATCACCGTGCGCTTCGGTGGTGTGACCGCGAACGACGGCGTCGACGTCACCATCGGTGACGGCGAGCTGGTGGGGATCATCGGCCCGAACGGCGCTGGCAAGACGACCTTCATCGATGCCATCACTGGCTTCGTGCCCTCAGAGGGCCGGGTCCAGCTCGACGGTGAGGAGCTGTCGGGCCTGGCCGCAGCAGCTCGCTCGCGAGCCGGCCTGGTCCGCACCTGGCAGTCGGTCGAGCTCTTCGGGGACCTCAGCATCTCCGACAACCTCGCGGTGGCGGCCCACCAGCCTCGCCGCTTCGACCTGCTCCGAGAGCTGGTCGGCAGGGGAGCGCCCCGCCCGCTCGCTCGCATCCAGTCCGCCCTCGACCGGGTGGGCCTCGATGGGGTGGGCGACCTGCTCCCCGACGAGCTGTCCCACGGCTCGCGCAAGCTGGTGGGCGTGGCCCGCGCTCTCGTGTCAGACCCGCGGGTCCTGTGCCTCGACGAGCCCGCCGCCGGCCTCGACGAGGCGGAGAGCCGCGAGCTCGGCGCCCAGCTACGCGAGCTGGTGGACAAGGGGATGACGATGCTGCTCGTCGACCACGACATGTCGCTCGTGCTCGGGGTGTGCGACCGCATCTACGTGATGGACACCGGTGCCGTGATCGCATCCGGCACCTCCGACGAGATCCGCACCGACCCACGGGTGCTCGAGGCCTACCTGGGCACCGGAGGAGCGCACACATCATGACCGTCCTCACTGCGAAGGATCTCAGCCTCGGCTACGCCGGCCAGCCCGTGGTGCGTGGCCTCGACCTGCACATCGACGAGGGCGAGATCGTCGCCCTCCTGGGAGCCAACGGCGCCGGGAAGACGACGACGCTCCTCGGCCTCTCCGGTCTCGTCGAGGTGCTCGGTGGCCAGGTGGAGCTCCTGGGCGAGCCGGTCACCGGCGTCGCGCCCGACCGACTCGCGCGTCGCGGCCTCGCCCACGTGCCCGAGGACCGCGCCCTCTTCGCCGATCTGACGGTGATCGAGAACCTCCAGCTCGGCCAGCGCAGCCGCCGCAAGAGCGTGGACGCGGCGATCGATCTGTGCCCTGAGCTGCGGCCGCTCCTCGCTCGGCGCGCCGGGCTGCTCTCTGGTGGCGAGCAGCAGATGCTGGCGATGGCCCGTGCCCTCGCCGGATCCCCGCGCGTGCTGCTGGTCGACGAGATGAGCCTCGGCCTCGCGCCCCTCATCGTCGAGCGGCTGCTCGCCATGCTGCAGGACATGGCCAGCTCCACCGGCTGCGCGGTGCTGCTGGTCGAGCAGCACGTGCAGCAGGCGCTCTCGATCGCCGATCGCGGCTACGTGCTGCGACGCGGCCAGGTCGTGCTCGACGGGCCGGTCGAGGTGCTGGCCCGCGAGACAGCGCTGCTCGAGGCCTCGTACCTGGGCGCGGCTGGATGAGCATGCAGATCGGGTTCGTGGTGCCGTCGAACGACATCGGCAGCGACCCGGACGACATCGCCGGTTGGGCTCGCCGAGTCGAGGAGCTCGGCTTCTCCTACCTCGACGTGTTCGACCACGTGCTGGGCGCCGACACCACGGACCGGCCGGACTGGCCGGGCCCCTACGGGATCGACCACGAGTTCCACGAGCCCTTCGTGCTCTACGGCTTCCTCGCCGCTCAGACCCGGCTCGGCTTGGCCACCGGCGTCCTCGTGCTCCCGCAGCGCCAGACAGCGCTCGTGGCCAAGCAGGCCGCCGAGCTCGACCTGCTCTCGCGCGGGCGGCTGCGCCTCGGCGTCGGGATCGGCTGGAACCCCGTCGAGCACGAGGCCATGGGGCTGCGCTTCGCTACCCGGGTGCAGCGCTACGAGGAGCAGATCCGCGTCCTGCGCCGCCTCTGGACGGAGCGCGTGGTGACGGAGATGACCGAGCACCACTCGATCGACAGGGCCGGCATCGCTCCGCTGCCCATCCAGCGGCCCATCCCGATCTGGCTGGGCGGCGGCGCCCACCCGCGGGTTCTGGAGCGCGTCGGGCGCCTGGCCGACGGGTGGATGGCCCACGAGCCCCGCGCGGGCGCCCGCTTCGAATCGGCGCTGGCCGCGATCCACGAGTCGGCGGAGCGGGCGGGCCGCGATCCTGCGACGATCGGCGTGCAGGGTCGGATCGACGTCCACGGCCAGGCCGACCTCGACCGCTTCAGGCACGCCCTCGATGCATGGCGGGATGCCGGCATCACGCACCTCTCCATCAACGCAACAGGTCAGGGCCGCGGGCTCGGACCTCAGCTCGAAGTGCTCCACGAGGTGGCGGACGTGCTCCGCCACGACCTCACACCTCCGCACAGCTCTCAGGAAGGCAACCCTTGACCGCTCCCCCCGAAGCGATGCACCCCTTCGTCGCGCTGATGCGCCGCTACTGCATCGACTACACGAACTCCCACGACCAGTCGATCTACCCGGAGATCTTCGTCGACGGCTACACCGTGAACATCAACGGAGTGGCCCTCGAGCGGGACACCGCGTACGGGCCGCTCGTCGAGCAGCTCTTCGTGGAGGCGCCCGGTCTCGGCCTCACCGTCCACGAGCTGGTGCTCAACGGTGATCGCCTCTGCATGCGCTTCAGCGAGCACGCCTCGCTGCCGACGCCCAAGGGTCGGCGCCTCGCGGCATGGCGCGGAATCGGGCTCTACAAGTGGGACGGCGAGCGCCTGGTCGAGAACTACGTGGAGCAGGACTTCCTGAGCCGCCGCGCCCAGCTCGCCGGTGGTGAGCCCCATGAGCTCGAGCCGCCTCACCTCGACCCATGGATGACGACGCAGCCGGTGCCTGCAGACGCCGACGCCGAGTCGGTGGCGCGCTCGATCTTCGAGGAGGACCGGCTGCACGAGGCCACCTGGGCTCAGATCGACGACGGGATCGGCGACGCCGTGGCTCCGCTGGTGGTCGCCCCTGACGAGGTCATCATCAACGACCTCTTCTCGGCGGGACGGCGCGTCGCCGTGCACGCGACGGTGCGGGGCGGATATCGCGGAGGCGTCGACGGGGTGGCGGACGATGCCAAGGGCAGCGAGGCGTCCCTTCAGGTCGCCGCCCTGCTGCGCGTGGCCCCCGACGGGGGCCTCGAGGAGGTGCGAGCCGTCACCAGCCGTGAGGTCGTGCGCAGCGCGCTGCGTCCCCGGTGACGATCGCCGCCGGGACGCGTCGGTACCCTCGTCGCCATGTCTGACGTGGCCCAGCCCACCGCCGTGGTGCCGCCGCGCACGACGAAGGGCAAGGCCACCCGCGCTCGCCTCCTGACCGCGGCGTCGCGCCTCTTCGCGGTGCAGGGCTACGACGGCACGAGCGTGGAGGCGGTGGCCACAGAGGCGGGCATCACCGTCCCGGGCATGTACAAGCACTTCCCGACGAAGGCCAGCCTCCTCCTCGAGGTGGCCCGTCGAGCGACCATCACCTCTGTCGCCCGCCAGGAGCTCGCGGGCGGCGACGACCTGCCGGGCCGGCTCGCTGCGCTCTTCGCCGAGTACACCGCCGACGGGCAGATCGAGCGCCGGCGCCTCTCGATCGAGCTGAGCCGCGCGGCGGCCCAGAACCCGGAGCTGCGAGCCGCGCTCATCGCCTACAACGCCCGCCTCCGCGACGCCCTCCGCGAGACGCTCGTCGAGGCCCGCCCGGCTCTCGCTGACAGCGACGAGGCCGACCTGCTGGCCCACCTGATCCTGGTGCTGCTCATGGGGGCGATCCACCTCGACACGCTCGACGCCGAGCTGATCGGTGCCGACGACCTCACAGCGTTCCTGGCCGAGCGCTTCACCGTGCTGCTCGACGATCCGGGGTCGTCAGCCGGCTCCGAAGGTGCCGAGGGCGCGACGGTCGCCTCCATCACCACCCGCCGCGTCGACGAGCCGGAGCCCGACGACGGCCGCCGCCGGCGCTCGGCCCGCACCCGCCTCCGAGTCTTCGAGGCCGCCACCGAGCTCTTCGCGCTCCACGGCTACGACGGCACCACAACCGAGATGATCGCTGCGAGGGCGGGCATCACCGTGCCCGGTCTCTACCTGCACGTCGCCAGCAAGGAGGACCTCCTGGTCGAGGTGGGGCGGCGCACGTTCACGGGCTACCGGATGGCACGCCCCCTCGGCCAGAGCGGAGATCCGGTGGAGTTCCTCGCCGAGCTGGCCGCCGCCTACAGCACGCCCGCCGACCACGTAGCCCGTCGGCTGGCCATCGAGCTCGACTTCGGGGCGTGGCGCAACGAGCGCCTCGCGGAGGGGTTGCGGAGCTCGCACCGGGCGATCCGCGAGAACATCGCGAGGGCTCTGGCGGGATCCGGAGGAGACGCTCGCAAGCGGGATCTGGCTGCCGTCGCGGTGCTCGTCTTGTTCATGGGGATCGCCCACCTCGACACCCTCGATCCGGAGCTGCTCACCGACCCGCGCTGGCGCGACCTCCTCCAGCGCCGGATCCCTCAGCTGGTCGGCTGACGCGCCGGGCGGGACGGCGCTCGCCGGGATCAGCTGCGTCGGGTGGGAGCCAGGGCCTCGACCATCTGCGAGATGCGGCCACCGAGATCCTCCGGATCGGCCTCGATGGAGGCCAGGTCCTCCAGGTGGCAGAGCCCGAGCAGCATCAGGAACAGTGCCTTGACCGTGGCCTCGGGGTGGCCGAGGCGATCGCCGAGGAGCGCCGCGGCGCGCGCCGCTTCGGTCTGGTGCCACTCACCGAGCAGGTGGGCGAGGCGCTGGTCGCGGCGGCTGGCCAGGTGCAGCTCTGCGAGCAAGCGCCTGGCCTCGGCGACCTCAGGGCGCAGGTACGCCGCGGCGATCCCCGCGAAGCCCTCCCCGGCTCCGGCTTCGGCGGCCTCGGTGATCTGCTCCAGGCCACGCACACCGGCGGCGTAGAGGAGGTCCTCGCGGCTCGCGAAGTGGTTGTAGACGGCGGTCGCCGTCAGCCCGGCCCGCCGGGCGATCTCCTGCAGGGTGGCGCCGTCGAAGCCGTGGTCGACGCAAGCGGACGCAGCGGCGGCCAGGAGCCTGACGTGGGTGTCCGGCGCGTCGGACTTTCGGGGCCGGCCACGCCGCGCGGGAGTGGAGGGCGACATCAGCCAGACGCTACCGACGCCGTCGGCGTGGTCGGCCCATGCAGCGTTCGGCGCCCGGCCTCACCAGGTGATAAATCATGCATCATTCATTTTCTAGTCGGAGGTGGCCGTGCTGACGATCGCGACGATGCTGGAGCGCCGGGCGGCTCGCCAGGGCGCCCACGTGGCGCTCATCGACGAGGCCACCGGAGCGGAGTGGACGATCGCCGACCTCGAGCGATCGAGCGCGGCCGTGGCCGCAGCGCTGATCACCGGCGGCGTCGGCCCCGGTGACCGCGTCGGCCTCCTGAGCGCCAACCACCCGTCGATGGTCGTCACCTACCTCGCGGTGGCTCGGGCCGGGGCCGTGCTGGTGCCGCTGAACTGGCGCCTCACGGCCGCCGAGCTGGAGGTGATCGGGGCCGATGCCGGGCTCAGCGCGATAGTCGCCGCCGGAGCCTTCGCAGCGACCGCCGAGGCGGTGGCCGACGCCGTGGGGGTCGCGACCGACCGGCGCTGGAGCATCGACGACGCCGCAGATGGGTTCGTCGACCTGGAGGCGCTGATCGCCGCCGAGGCCGCGGCGCCGGCCGTTGCGCTCCCCGCTCCGGCGCCCGACGACCTGCTCTACCTCATGTACACCTCGGGCACGACGGGGGCGCCGAAGGGTGCGATGCACACGCACGCCACCACGATGGCCGCAGCGTCGGGCGCCGTCGAGGCGATGGACTACCGGCCCGGCGACCGCTACCTGAACGTCATGCCGCTGTTCCACGTGGCGTCGCTCGCCATGGTGAACATCTGCCTCTACCGGCGCTGCACGATGGTGCTGGGACGGGACTTCGATCCGGCCCGGGCGTGGCGCACGATCGCCGAGCACCGGGTGGACGCCATGATGGCGGTGCCGGCGATGCTCGCGGCCATGTCGGCGACCGTCGACCCGTCGCTCGACACCAGCTGCCTGCGGGTCCTCTCCAGCGGCGCCGCGCCGGTGCCGCTCCCGCTGCTCGAGACGTACCACGAGCGAGGCATCGACATCGTGCAGGCCTACGGCCTCACGGAGACCGGTGGCGCCGTGTCGGTGCTCGACGCCGACGACGCGGCCACCCACCTCGGCAGCGCCGGGAAGGCGCTGCTGTCGCTCGAGCTCCGGATCGAGGATCGAGAGGGCAACGAGCTGCCAGCCGGGCAGGAGGGCGAGATCGTGGTGCGGGGTCCGAGCGTCACCACCGGCTACTGGAACCTCCCCGAGGCCACGGCTGAGCTGCTCGCCGACGGGTGGTTCCACACCGGAGACGTCGGGGTGGTCGACGAGGAGGGATTCCTCACCATCCGGGACCGCATCAAGGACATGGTGATCTCGGGCGGCGAGAACGTGTACCCGGCTGAGGTCGAGTCGGTCCTGCTCGCTCACCCTGCTGTCGCCGACGTGGCCGTGATCGGCCAGCCGTCGCAGCGCTGGGGCGAGTCGCCCTGCGCGGTCGTCGTGACGGCGCCCGACGGAGACGGGCTGGACCCCGCCGAGCTGATCGCCTGGGCCGGGGAGCGCCTGGCTCGCTACAAGCTGCCGCGGTCGGTGGAGCTGGTCGGCGCCCTGCCCAGGAACGCGAGCGGCAAGGTGCTCAAGCACGAGCTCCGCGATCTCTTCCCGGGGCCCGCCCCGGAGTGATCGCACAGGGGTGCTCGGCCCACCTCCGGCGGTAGGTTGCCGCCATGGCTGAGATCCTCGAGGTCGACCTCCTCCGGTTCGAGCAGGGCGACGCCGCCGCCAGGCGAGCGGTCGTCGACGGGGTGCGCCGCAGCCTCGCCACCGGGTTCGTGTACACGAGCCACGACGTCCCCGAAGAGGCGATCGACGAGGCCTACGCCAAGCTGGCCGAGTTCTTCTCCATGGACCAGGCCACGAAGTCGCAGTTCGTGGCGCCGGGCTCGCACGGCCAGACCGGCTACACGGGCCTGCTCGTCGAGACGGCGGCCTCGGCCGACGTGCCCGACTGGAAGGAGATGCTCAACTGGAGCGACGAGCCGCCGGCGGGCCACCCCCTGCGTCGGAAGTACCCGCACCGCTACATGGACCAGGTGCTGCCCGAGGCGGCGGTGCCGGGCATCACCGAGGTGCTGATGCTGTTCCACCAGCGGATCTACGACCTCCAGCGGCGCTTCCTGCGCATCATCGCCGTGGGCCTCGGCGCGCACGAGGACTACTTCGAGTCGATGCTGCCGAACGGCTCCACCCTCACCCGGGCGATCCGCTACCCGCCGATGCCGGAGGCGCCCGACGCCGACACCCACGTGTGGGCCGGCGCCCACGCCGACATCAACCTGATCACCGCCCTGCCCCGCGCCACCGCACCAGGGCTGCAGGTGCTGACCGACGACGGCTGGATCGACGCCGTCGCCCCGGAGGGCAAGGTCATCATCAACACCGGGATGATGCTCGAGGTGATCTCGAACGGCGTGATCCCGCCTGGCATGCACCGCGTCGTGGCCGACCCCACCTTCACCGGCGAGCGCTACAGCGTGGTGCAGTTCTGCCACCCCACTCCGTGGACGATCCTGTCGCCGCTGTCGTCGTGCTGCACCCCTGAGACGCCGCAGCGCTACGGCGCCATCGAGGCCGGCGACAAGCTCGACGAGGTCCTCTACCAGATCAACCTCGTCGAAGACGCCCGCCGCGTCGGCGACTGACGGGCTGCCTTCCACCCCAGCGCCGCCGTCGGAGCCCATGGCTAGGGTCCGCTCGTGATCCTTCGCTGGCTGTTGGTGTTCGCGGCCGCGGCCGTGGGCATCGGATGCGCGGACGACGTCGACGACGGCGCGCTGCCTCTGGAGGCGGCGGCGTCATCCACGACGACCACTCCCACCACCAGCACCTCCGCGCTGCCGGCGCCTCCTGAGCTCCTCACCGCCGATCGCGCTGGGCTGTCTGTCGACGCGTGCCCCCAGCCGTGGCTGCCCCTGTACGCCGCCCTCACCTGGTACGGCGGGGACCGGACAGGCGACGCCGATCCGCCGGTCGAGGGCGCGAGCATCAACGTGCGGGAGCGCTCGTACGAGGCGCCCGACGTCGACGGTGACGGAGAGCCCGACGCCGTGACCAACGGCGGCGACGAGGTGATCGTCTCAGGCGCCGCCGGCGAGCTTCGCTTGGCCCGAGCTGGTGGCTCGGTCGGGTCGCCGGGCGGCCAGACCTGGCTGGGCGATCTCGACGGCGACGGCCATGACGAGGTCATCGTCTACGTCACCACTCTCCCGACCGAGGGCGACTTGGATCCGTTGGTCTACGACCTCGTGATCGTGCCGGGCTCCACCGACCCCGGTACCCACGACCCCGCGGATGTCGGCGTCAGGCTCCCGTTCGGTGTCTCGGGTCCTCCCGTGATCCCGGTAGGCGACCACGACGGCGACGGCGCCGACGACGTTGCCACCTACGGCGACCTGGGCGGCACGGTGGTGCTCTCGGGCCGGGCCATCCTCGAGCCCGGTCCCGGCCAGCGACTGCCAGCGCTACCCGAGCCGATCCGGTCTCTCGAGTCGCCCATCAGCGGAGTGCTCGAGCTCGTGCCCGGCGAGCCTCCCGTGCTGGTGAGGGTGCAGGGCAGAGGCGAAGCCAACGCGGTGATCGAGCTCACGCTGCTCACCGAGCCCCCGGTCACCCTTGCCACCGACCGCCTCTCGCCTCCGGACCTCGGCTGGAGCGTGTACGGGCCGGTGGACGGGTTCGTCTCAGGAACCGATCGCATCGTCACCTTCCAGCACAACGGCGGGCGAAGCGGCTACACGGCCACCTGGATGTGGAACCTCGACTCGCCGTGCCCGTAGCGACCGCTCCGCTCGCGCTTCAGACGGGATGGGCGGCGAGGTGCTCCAGGAGGATGGGGTTGAGCGCTTCGGGGTGCTCGGGGATCCAGTGCCCGACGCCGGGCAGGACCTCGTAGCGGTACGGGCCGGTGACGTACTTGCTGGTGAGGTCAGCCGCGGTGCGGCCGAGCGCGAAGTCGTCGTCGCCGTAGACGTAGAGCGTCGGCACCGTGCTGGCCGAGCCCAGTGCGGGCGGGCTGAACGGCAGGGCCCGGTACCAGGCGATCGTGCTGCGCGCGCCTCCCGACGTCAGCAGCTCGACGCTGGCTGCGGCCTGCGGACCGGGCAGGCCGGACTCGACCAGCTGGGCGTGGACGCGCTTGCCGCCGCCCAGCGACACGAACCGCTCGGGCAGGATCGGGAGCTGGAACGCAGCCATGTACCAGGACTTCAGCAGCTGGGTGCTGCGCACCAGCGAGGCGGCCATGGCACGCGGGTGCGGGGTCGACAGCGAGGCCACGCTGGCGAGACGCTCCGGATGGCCGGCCGCGAGCCCCCACGCCACGGCGCCGCCCCAGTCGTGGCCGATCACGTGGAACCGCTCGAGCTGGGCCCGGTCGGCGAGGGCGATGACGTCGCCGACGAGCTTGTCGAGCGAGTAGTCCCGCCGGCGCGGTGGCCGGGCCGCGGGGGAGTAGCCGCGCTGGTCGGGAGTGAGCACCCGGTAGCCCGCGTCGATGAGGGCCGGCGTGACGGCATGCCAGGACTCCTTCGTCTGGGGGAAGCCGTGCAGCAGGATCACGCCGTCCCCGTCGCCGCCACTGTCGTCCACATCGAAGCTGAGCCCGTCGTTCTGGAACGTGAGGAGGCTGACCATGCAGCCGACGCTACCGACCTGGCCGGCGCCCGCGATGGGTAGCTCGGGCCGGTGTGGGTAGGTTGGGTCGCCGTGCTCCTGCAGGACATCCCGCCCGCTCCCGAACCGACCACTGGGCTCGCCGCCGCTTGCGGCGAGGAGGACCCGTCGTTCATCTGCGAGGCGGTCTGGAACCGCTGGGAGAACGAGCGCTGGGCCGAGCTGGCCGACATCGTGTTCGCCAAGCCGCTGAAGATCCTGCTGATCATCGCCATCGCGTGGCTGGTCAACCGCCTGGCCCGGCGGGCCATCGCCAGCTTCGCCACCAGCATCACCGACGACCAGCAGGCCACGAAGCGCATCAAGCGCCGCCTCCGCGGGACGTCGCTCGGCAGTCGCCTGCCTGCGAGCGTGCTCGCCACCGGCGCGCTCGACCTTCGGGCTCACGCCCGGGCCGAGACCCTCGGGTACGTGCTGCGGTCGATCGCCACCTTCGTGGTGTGGACGATCGCCGTCATCACCATCCTGGGCGAGCTCGGCATCAACCTCGGACCGCTGATCGCCGGTGCCGGCATCGCCGGCGTCGCCCTGGGCTTCGGCGCGCAGAGCCTTGTGAAGGACTTCCTGGCGGGCATGTTCATCCTCATCGAGGATCAGTACGGCGTGGGCGACATCGTCGACGTCGGCGAGGCCGACGGCGTGGTCGAGGCGGTGTCGCTGCGCACCACGCGGCTGCGAGACGTCTCGGGGACGATGTGGCACGTGCCCAACGGGCAGATCCTGCGGGTCGGCAACATGAGCCAGAAGTGGGCTCGCGCGCTGCTCGACGTAGAGGTGGCCTACGGCACCGACATCGATCAGGCGAAGCAGGTGATCAAGGACGTCGCCGATCAGCTCTGGCGCGACCCGGCCTGGGCGGGCAAGGTGCTCGAGGAGCCGGAGATCTGGGGTGTCGAGGCGGTAGCCGTCACGGGCATCGTCATCCGGCTCGTGATCAAGACCAAGCCAGCCGAGCAGTGGGCGATGATGCGCGAGCTCCGCAAGAGGCTGAAGGACGCGTTCGACGCCGAGGGCATCGAGATCCCGATGCCGCAGAGCACTGTGTGGGTGCACCGCGACGCCGGCAGCTCCACCGAGTCCGCCAGCGGTGACGACTCCACCGATCCCGAAGCCTGACGAAGTCGTTAAGGCCTAGGCGCCGGCCTCGGGTTCCGGGGCCAGGGTGACCTCGACCGAGAACGCGTCGCCGCGCTCCATGAAGAGCTCGCCGATCACGCCGGCGCCGCGGATGTCGGCACCGGCGAGGACGACCGCGTCGAGGCGCTCGGCGGTGTCGGTGACGACGACGCGCTCGACCTCGGCGCGCATCGACCGCTTCGCCTCGGACTTGGCGCGGCGCACCTCGCGCAGCACCTCACCGGCGACGGTGAGCACAGCGGCGTCGCCCTCGCCGGCGGCAGCGCGAAGCGCGTCACCGCTTGGCCAGGACGAGCGGTGGATGCTGCCCTCCTGCCACCACGACCACACCTCTTCGGTGACGTAGGGCAGGAACGGGGCGAACAGCTTGAGCAGCACCTCGAGGGCCAGGCCGAGCGCGGCCTTGGCCGACTCGGCGCCCTCGCCCTCGTCGTAGGCCCGGTTCTTCACCAGCTCGAGGTAGTCGTCGCAGAAGGCCCAGAAGTGCGACTCGGTGCGCTCCAGGGCCCGGGCGTAGTCGTAGCGGTCGAACGCCGCGGTGGCGTCGTCGACCAGCGCGGCCAGCGCCACGAGCATCGACCTGTCGAGCGGCTCGGTGACCGCGCCGCCACTGGTGGAGCCGAAGCTCAGCGCGAACTTCGACGCGTTCAGCAGCTTGATCGAGAGCCGGCGGCCGATCTTCATCTGGCCCTCGTCGAAGGCCATGTCCATGCCCGGCCGGCCGTTGGCCGACCAGTAGCGCACGGCGTCGGCGCCGTGGCGCTCGATCAGCGCGACCGGGTCGTCGGGCATGTTGCCGGCCGACTTCGAGAGCTTCTTGCGGTCGGGGTCGACGATGAAGCCGGAGATGGCCGCGTTGGCCCACGGCAGCGAGCCGTGCTCGTAGTGGCTGCGCACGACCGACGAGAACAGCCACGTGCGGATGATCTCGTGGGCCTGGGGGCGCAGGTCCATCGGGAAGGTGCGCTCGAAGAGGTCGGCGTCGTCCTCCCAGCCGCACACGATCTGCGGGCTGAGCGACGAGGTGGCCCACGTGTCCATCACGTCGGGATCGGCCGCGAAGCCGCCGGGCTGGTTGCGCTGCGACTCGTCGTAGCCGGGCGGCACGTCGGTGGTCGGATCGATCGGCAGCACGTCCTCTGACGCGAGGATCGGCGAGAGGAAGTCGGTGACGCCGTCGGAGTCGATCGGGTACCAGACCGGGAACGGCACGCCGAAGAACCGCTGGCGGGTGATGTTCCAGTCGCCGATCAGGCCGTTCACCCAGTTCTCGAAGCGCACCCGCATGAAGTCGGGCCACCAGGCCAGCTCCTTGCCGCGGGCGAGCATCTCGTCCTTGGGCGGGTAGCGGATGAACCACTGCTGGCTGGTGACGATCTCGAGCGGGCGGCTGCCGTTCTCCCAGAACTTCACGGCGTGGGTGATCGGCCGGATCTCACCGTCGATCTTGCCGGCGTCGATGAGCAGCTCGACGATGCGGGCCTGGGCCTGCTTCACGGTCTTGCCCGCTAGCTCGTCGTAGGCGCTCTGAGCGGCGGCCGGATCGGTGGAGGGGAAGGTGTCGTCGCCCCAGCTGATCGGCCGCAGCCGACCGTCGCGCTGGACGATGGCGCGCACCGGGAGGGACAGCTCGCGCCACCAGGTGACGTCGGTGGTGTCGCCGAAGGTGCAGATCATCGCGATGCCGGTGCCCTTCTCGGGGTCGGCCAGCTCGTGCGCGACGATCGGCACCGACGCGCCGAACAGCGGGGTGACGGCGCGCTGGCCGAACAGCGGCTGGTAGCGCTCGTCGTCGGGGTGGGCCACCACGGCGACGCAGGCCGGGAGCAGCTCCGGGCGGGTCGTGTCGACGAGCAGAGGGGAGCCGTCGGGACCCGTGAACACGAGCTTGTGGTAGGCGCCGGGCAGCTCGCGGTCGGCCAGCTCGGCCTGCGCGACGGACGTCTTCATGTCGACGTCCCACAGGGTCGGCGACTCGCTGCGGTAGGCGAGGTCGCGCTGGGCGAGGCGCAGGAAACCGCGCTGCGAGGTGCGTACGGCCTTGGGCCCGATGGTGGTGTAGGTGTGGTCCCAGTCGACCGACAGGCCGACGGTGGCCCACAGCTCGTGGTAGCTGTGCTCGAGCTCGGGCACCACCTGCTCGCAGAGCTCGATGAAGTTGGGCCGGCTGACGGGGATCGCCCGGGCCTTCTTGTCGACCTTCTCGGGCGGCGTGAAGTCGGGGTCGTAGGGGAGCGTCGGATCGACGATCGTGCCGGTCATGAGCTGCACCCGGCGCTCGACGTTGAGGCCGTTGTCGTCCCAGCCCATCGGGTAGAACACCTCCTTGCCGCGCATCCGCTGGTAGCGCGCGACGAGGTCGGTGTGGGTGTAGCTGAACACGTGGCCCGGGTGCAGCGTGCCGCTCACCGTGGGCGGCGGCGTGTCGATCGAGTAGACCTCGGCGCGGGTCTTGCTGCGGTCGAAGCGGTAGGTGCCGTCGGCCTCCCACCGCTGCCGCCACTTGGTCTCGAGCCCCTCGAGGGACGGCTTCTCCGGGATCTGCGTCACGGGGGAGCAGGGTAGTTGTGGGCCCACGAGGTCCCGTAGTCCGTCGCCCTGCGCAGCTGGCGTTACCTGGAGTAGCATCACGCCCGCCGGCTTACCTGGGGGAACCGCCATGGGCCCGTCCACCACGACCACCGCCTCGACCCCGACGGGCGCTGCACCCGGCCCCGAGGTCGCCGCCGCCGGGCCGATGCCCGAGCTGGTACCGCCCGATCAGTGGGCCGACCCCCACCCGCACTACCACCGGCTCCGATCCGAGAACCCGGTCTGGTCGATCCCCGAGTGGGACGAGGTCGTGTGCACCCGCTGGGCCGACTGCGAGCGGGTGCTGCGCGACTCCACGTTCAGCTCCGACCCCGACCGGCGCCGCATCGAGGTGCCGGTGCTGAGCTTCGGGGAGATGGAGCGGCCCCGCACCCTGCTGCTCATGGACCCGCCCGACCACACGAGGCTCCGCAAGCTGGTGAGCAAGGCGTTCACGCCCCGCACCGTCGAGCGGCTGCGACCCCACGTCGCCGAGCTGGCCCACGCCATGCTCGACACCGCCGACCCGGCCGGCTTCGAGCTGATCGACACGATCGGCTTCCCGTTGCCGGTCACCGTGATCTGCGAGCTGCTGGGCATCCCCGCCGAGGACCGCCACCTGTTCGGCCCCTGGAGCGCCGACGCCTCGCGCATGATCGACGGCGAGATCGACGACGCCACCATGCAGCGGGGCCTCATGGCCTTCATGCAGATCATCAACTACCTCAACGGCATCTTCGAGGAGCGGCGAGCCAACCCGCGCGACGACCTGCTCAGCGCGCTGCTCGCCGCCGAGGAGGAGGGCGAGAAGCTCAACGAGGAGGAGCTGCGCACCACGGTGGTGCTGCTGTTCATCGCCGGGCACGAGACCACCACCAACCTGATCGGCAACGGCACCGTCGCCCTGCTGCGCAACCGCGACCAGTGGGACCGACTCGTCGCCGACCCCTCGCTCGCTCCGTCAGCCGTGGAGGAGCTGCTGCGCTACGACGGCCCCGTGCACCTCACCGCCCGCACCGCCACCGTGCCGTCGGTCGTGGGCGGCGTGGAGGTGGAGCCCGGCCAGGGCGTGGTCACGCTGCTGGCCGCCGCCAACCGCGACCCCGAGCGCTTCCCCGATCCCGACCGCCTCGACATCTCGCGCAGCGACAACCAGCACCTCACCTTCAGTCACGGCATCCACTACTGCCTCGGTGCCGCGCTGGCTCGGGTGGAGGGCCAAGAGGTGTTCAAGGCGATCACCCAGCGGTTCCCCACGCTGGAGCTGGTCGAGGAGCCCGTGCACCGCGATCACTTCATCCTGCGCGGCTACCAGGCCGTGCAGGTCGCCGCCCCCTGATCTCCTTCCTCCGTGATGGTCAGCCCTGTTCGTCCGGGCGCTCAGCCCTGGGCGGTGAAGTGGGCCGACTGGGCCGGGTAGTAGTCGTCGAAGTCGGGGCGGTCGCTGCCGGGCTCGCGGGAGGCGACGAGCATGTCGAGGTAGTACTCCCAGCCGGGTCCGACATCGGCCGGGTTGGCGTCGGCGTCGAGGTGGTGCACGAGCGTGAGCTCGGTGGTGCCGTCGGCCTCGGTGAGGCGGGAATCGGTTACGCGTTGTCGAGGGCTTCCGGTGGCGGGGCCACGCGCCCGATCGGCCATGATCGGGGGGTGACCTCGCCTGATCCGACCCCCGGGCTCGAGGAGCTGCGGCTCTACGACACCCGCACCCGTCAGGTGCAGCGCTTCGAGCCGCTGCACCCGCCGAAGGTCGGCATCTACACGTGCGGCCCCACCGTCTACGCGCCTCAGCACCTCGGCAACATGCGCAGCCAGCTCCTGCCCGACCTGCTGCGCCGGGTCCTCGCCGCCGCCGGCTACGACGTCACCTACGTCACCAACATCACAGACGTCGGCCACCTCGTGTCCGACGCCGACGAGGGCGACGACAAGATGGAGCGCGCCGCGGCCGCCACGGGCCAGACCGCCGCCGAGATCGCGGCCCGCTGGACCGCTCAGTGGGAGGGCGACCGCCGCCGGCTCGGCTGCCTCGAGCCCGACGTGGTGCCCCGTGCCGCCGACCACATCGCCGAGCAGATCGAGATGATCCGCACGCTCGAAGCCGGCGGCCACACCTACGTGATCGACGACGGCGTCTACTTCGACGTCTCGACGTTCCCGGACTACGCGTCCTTCGCCGGGCTCAACCTCGACGAGCTCACGACCACCGGCCGCGTGGAGCACGTCGAAGCCAAGCGCCACCCCGCCGACTTCGCGCTGTGGAAGCTCACCCAGCCGGGCGTGAGCCGCCAGCAGGAGTGGGACTCGCCGTGGGGCCGCGGCTTCCCGGGCTGGCACATCGAGTGCTCGGCCATGGCCACGAAGTACCTAGGGCAGCGCTTCGACATCCACACCGGCGGCATCGACCACGTGCGGGTCCACCACACCAACGAGGTGGCCCAGAGCGAGAGCGCCCTGGGCGTGCACCCTTGGGTGCAGCTGTGGATCCACAACGAGTTCCTCGACCTCGGCGGGGCGAAGATGTCGAAGTCGAAGGGTGAGGTGCTCACCGTCGACTCGCTCGTGGAGCGCGGGATCGATCCGCTCGCGTTCCGCTTCTTCACGTTCCAGGCCCACCACCGCCAGCAGCAGGCCTTCACGTGGGAGGCGCTCGAAGGAGCCGCCGCGGCCCACCGCCGGCTCGTGCGCAAGGCGGTCGAGGCTCGCAGCGCTTCGGGCACGGCGGACCTGGTGAAGGTGGAGCCCTACCTACGGCGCTTCTGGTCGGCGCTGGCCGACGACCTCAACGCTCCTCAGGCCCTGGCCGCGGTGTGGGACGCCCTGCGCGAAGACGCCCTGGCCGGCGCCGACCGCTGGGCCTTCCTGGCCGACGTCGACCGCGCCCTCGGCCTCGGTCTGGCCGACGTCGAGCCACCCGACGCCGACGAGAGCGGCTCCGATCCGCGCATCGACGCGCTGGTGGCCGAGCGCCAGGCGGCCCGCGAGGGCAAGGACTTCGCCACGTCCGACCGCATCCGCGACGAGCTCGCGGCCGAGGGCATCGAGATCATCGACACCCCCACCGGCCCCACCTGGCGCCGCAAGCCCTGACTCCACCGACGCCGGGGAACCCAGCTCGGGTTCAGCCGACTTGCGACTCAGGGCACGAGGAGGCTGTTGACGCCGGTGAGGAGCGGATCGACGGTGTCGACGACGGTGGTGAGCGCGTCGTCGACCGCGTCGAGCACCGGGGTGAGCGGACCGAGGACGGGCGCGAGCGGCTCGGTGACCGGCTCGAGCACCGAACCCGCGGGCTCCGGGATCGTGGTGGACGGCGACGACGGGGCCTCACCGCTGCGCGGGGGTGTCGTGGTGGTGGGCGGCGGCGTGGTGGTGGAGGTGGTGGGCGGGGGAGTGGTGGTGGTCGTCGGCCGGGGGGCGAGGCTCGGCTGCGTGGTGGAGGTGCTCGACCGCACCGTCGAGCTGGTGGTCGAGCTCGACGACTCTGACTTCGTGCCGGAGCCCCCGCGGCTGGAGCTCCCGTCGCTGCTGAGGTCGGGCAGCTCGGTGCCGGCGGGCAGGTCGAGCGGCAGCTCGGTGGCGCCGAGCGCGCTCTCGCCGTCGGCGCCGCTGTAGGTGGAGG
>DATCYI010000284.1:0-1577 GCA_036570385.1 Acidimicrobiales bacterium
AGCGTGTGGTTCCACGACGAGCTCCGCCAGCCAGCCCTCGCGTCCGAGCTGGCCGAAGCGGTGTGGCGGATCACAGCACTCGACGAGGGCGACCGGTCGGGCCCGTGGCACCTGCCGGGACCCGAGTCCCTCACGCGCTACGAGATGGCCCGGCGCATGGTGAGGCGCCTGGGACTCGCAGAGGACGTGATCCGCTCCGAGCCCACGCCGGCCGCGACCCAACGACCCCGCCACATCGTCATGCGCGACAGCCGCGCCAGGAGCGAGATCGGCTGGACCCCGAGCAAGGTCCTGCCCGACGAGTAGCTGACGCACCGCCAAGTCGGTGCAGCTGGTCGGGCCGGTGCCCTTGTCTTGGCCGGCGGAGGACCGAGATCGAGAGCTTCTTCCCACCCACCGCGAGGCAATAGGTTCCATCCGGGCCCGCCCGAGGCAATGAGTTCCATATGTGGAACCCATTGCCTCAAGCTCGCCAGAGCGGAACCCATTGCCTCGCGTGGACACCCGGTCACCCGCAAGCGAGGCGTGGAGCGCACCCCGGCACCCGGCCCGCCTCGCCGCGCTCTTGACCTTTGCCATCAACAACGCGGCCCTTCCGGACTAGGCGCGAGAAACTTGGATGGGTGATGTCGAGATGTCGGGGGCGGCTCCGTCTCAGGGGTGATGCGGGTCACGAGGGCCGGCATCCAACAAGGAGAGAGAAGCGATGGCCAAGTACCTGATGCTCAAGCACTACCGCGGCGGTCCGCCGTCGAAGAACGACGTCCCGATGGACAAGTGGACTCCCGATGAGGTCGCTGCGCACATCGGATTCATGAACGACTTCGCCGCTCGCCTGGAGGGCACCGGCGAGTTCATCGACGGGCAGGCGCTGTCGCCCGACGGCGTGTGGGTCCGCTACGACGGCGAGGGTCGCCCGCCGGTGACGGACGGTCCGTTCGCCGAGACCAAGGACCTCATCGCCGGGTGGATGGTGATCGACGTCGACAGCTACGAGCGGGCGGTCGAGCTCGCTGGCGAGCTGTCGGCCGCACCGGGGGCAGGTGGCGAGCCGATCCACGAGTGGCTCGAGCTCCGTCCCTTCCTGACCGCTCCTCCCACGGTCCACTAGACGGGGCGAAGCCGTTGACCGCTGTGGACGAGCTCGAGCTGCGCCAGCTCGTCCCGCACGTGCTGAGCGTCCTCGTCCGTCGCGGAGCCGACTTCGCGACGGCCGAGGACGCGGTGCAGGAGGCGCTCATCCGGGCGCTCTCCGCCTGGGAGCACGAGCGCCCGGCGGATCCGGCGGCGTGGCTGACCACCGTGGCGTGGCGAGTCCTGCTCGACATCGTCCGGTCGGACGCCTCGCGCCGGGACCGCGAGCTCCGCGTCGACAGCGAGCCGCCGCCCGGTGGCGCACCGAGCGCCGACGACAGCCTGCAGCTCTACTTCCTCTGCGCCCACCCCGACCTGACGCCGTCGTCGGCCGTGGCGCTGACGCTGCGGGCTGTCGGAGGCCTCACCACCCGCCAGATCGCGCAGGCGTACCTCGTGCCCGAGGCGACGATGGCGCAGCGCATCAGCCGGGCCAAGCGCAC
>DATCYI010000285.1:0-5021 GCA_036570385.1 Acidimicrobiales bacterium
CGCCAGCTCGACCGTGAACGCGGCCGCGGCCAGCGGCACCGACGCGAACGCAGCGAGGCCGGCGGCGGCCTGGGGCGGGAGCAGCTTGCGCAGGGGGCGGCGGCGCAGGACCGCGTAGAGCGCGTGACCGCCGAGGCCTCCGACCAGCGCGATGTTGACGATGTTGAGCCCGAGCGCCGTCACCCCACCGTCGGCGAAGAGCAGCGCCTGAACGCCGAGCACCACCGTGAGGCAGAGCACGGCGGCCCACGGTCCCACCAGCACCGCAGCGAGCACCCCACCCATCAGGTGCCCGCTCGTGCCGCTGGCCACCGGGAAGTTCAGCATCTGCGCGGCGAACACGAACGCTGCGGTGAGCGCGGCCAGAGGGACCTGGCGCTCCCCGAGCACCTCCCGGGTGCGGCGCAGCGCGACGGCGATGCCACCGGCGGCGACGGTGCCGGCAGCCAGCGAGGTCCCGGCGTTGAAGAAGCCGTCGGGGATGTGCACGGCTGCGACCTTACTGCGAACAACTTGCGTCTGAGGAGGGCTTGCAACAGATCTCGCCCGGACCGTTGAGAGCGGGTCAAGATGGAGGAGCATGGCCGGGCAGCACCACCGTCATCCCCACGACCACGATGTGGACGCCGAGCTGGAGCGCATCCTCTCCGCGCTGCGGGACGACGGTGGACGGGTCACGACAGGTCGCCGCGCCGTCGTCCGCGCTCTCTTGACCGCCGACGACCACCACGTGACCGCCGAGGACATCGCCGCGACCGTCCAGCGCGACCACCCTGACGTGCACCTCTCGACCGTCTACCGCACCCTCGAGGCGCTCGAGTCCCGCGGGATCGTCGGCCGGGTGAACCTGGGCACCGGCTCGGCCGTGCACCACCTGATGGACCACGCCCACCACCACCTGGTCTGCGACGTGTGCGGGTCGGTCACGGAGGTGGACGACGACGCCTTCACCGAGCTGAGAGCAGAGATGGAGCGGCGCTACGGCTTCGCGATGTCACCTCAGCACCTCGCGGTCGCCGGCCGCTGCGCCGATTGCAGGTAGCTGTGCGTCGCGGTCAGCGACCGGTGGAGCCGAAGCCACCGCCGCGGCTGTCGCCGTCGAGCTGATCGAGCGGCGCCCACTCCACCCGGGCCACGGCCTGGATCACCAGCTGAGCGATGCGATCTCCGCGTGAGATCTCGAAGCGCTCCCGCGGGTCGAGGTTCACGAGCACGACCTTGAGCTCGTCGCGATACCCCGAGTCGATCAGCCCAGGGCTGTTGAGCACCGTCACGCCGTGGCGCAGGGCCAAGCCGCTGCGGGGCTGCACGAAGCCGGCGTGGCCCTCGGGGATGGCGATGGCGATGCCGGTGGGCACGAGGGCGCGCCCACCTGGTTCGAGCACCGCGGCCTCCCGCGCCAGCAGGTCGAGCCCGGCGTCGCCGGGCTTCGCGTAGGCGGGCAGCGGCAGGTCGGGATCGAGGCGCACCACAGGCACCGGCAGCGGTGAGGTCATCGGCCCAAGGTACGACGAGCCCAGAGGTCGGCGACGCCGGCGGCATGCATGTCACAGGGGAGGGATAGCGTGCCGCGCATGCTCGTATGGATGGACCTCGAGATGACCGGGCTCGACCCGGCCCGCCACGTCATCGTCGAGATCGCCACGATCGTGACCGACGACCAGCTCCAGATCGTGGCCGAGGGACCAGACCTCGTCGTCCACCAACCTCCCGAGGCCATGGCCGAGATGGAGGAGGTGGTGCGCACGATGCACACCACCAGCAAGCTCCTCACTGCCATCGAGACGTCGACGGTGTCGCTCGAGGAGGCCGGTCGCGCAACCCTCGAGTTCATCAAGGCCCACGTCCCAGAGCCCCGCACGGTCCCCCTGTGCGGCAACTCGATCGGCACCGACCGGCGCTTCCTCGCCCGCTACCTGCCTGAGATCGAGGACCACCTCCACTACCGCTCGGTCGACGTCTCCACCATCAAGGAGCTCACCCGCCGCTGGTATCCGGGCGCCCTCGAAGCCGTGCCCCGCAAGGCCACGGCCCATCGAGCGCTCGACGACATCCGCGAGTCGATAGAAGAGCTCCGCTGGTACCGCGAGAACGTCTTCAAGCCGAGCCCGCCCGCCGAGGCTGCGCCCCAACCCTGAGGCGGACTGCCGCTTGACCGCACGGTCAAGATAGGGTCGGGGCGTGCACGAGCACGGGGGCGCGCCCACGCGCGAAGAGCGAGAAGAGGCGACCACCGACATCACGGAGGTCGCGCCCGGGATCCTGCGATCGCAGCTGCCGATCTCGTTGCCCGGGCTCGGGCACGTGAACATGTACCTGCTCGAGGACGAGCGAGGGGTGGCCGTCGTCGATCCCGGCCTGCCCGGCCCGCAGTCGTGGCGAGCTGTCGTGGATCGGCTCAAGCGAGCCGGATACAAGCCCCGCAACGTCCACACGGTCGTGGTCACCCACTCCCACCCCGACCACTTCGGCGGAGCGGGGCGCCTCCGCGACCGGTACGGCGCCGAGGTCATCAGCCACCGCAGCTTCCGCACGTGGTTCGACGCCGCGGAAGATGACGGCGTCGACGAGGACGAGCCCGCCACCGACCTCGCCACGCCCGACGGCGACCCGGTGCCGACCACCGATGCCGCCAAGCCGATGTGGGGCCAGCCGCTGCCGTGGCGCCCGGACGGCAGGGTCGGACCCCCCACCAGCCATCGCCTGAAGATGCGCCTCACCAAGGCCCTGGCCAGCCGCTTCATGCGCACGCCGTCACCTACGCGGCGCGTCGACGACGCCGAGGTGATCACCCTCGCCGGACGGGAGTGGGTGTCGCTGCACACCCCCGGCCACACCGCCGATCACCTGTGCCTGTACGACCCCACGGAGGGCGTGGTGCTCTCGGGCGACCACATCCTGCCCACGATCACACCGCACATCTCCGGCCTCGGGTCGGGCGCCGACCCGTTGGCCGAGTTCTTCCGATCGCTCGAGAAGGTGGGAGCGCTCGAGGGCGTGACCCTCACCCTGCCCGCTCACGGCCACCCGTTCCCCGACCTCACCGGCCGGGCGAAGGCGATCCGCGAGCACCACGAGGAGCGGCTCGACGTCTTGCGCGCCGCGGCCGACGAGCTCGGATCCGGCACCGTCGAGGAGCTCATGCAGCGGCTGTTCAAGCAGCGGTCGTGGGGCCAGATGGCCGAGAGCGAGACGTTCGCCCACCTCGAGCACCTTCGGGCCATCGGCCAGGCCGAGCGCCGGGACGACGCCGGCACCCTCCGCTACTCCTTGCGCTGACGCGGCTGCTGCGCTCGAGCCTCAGAGCGGGTGCAGCCGGGCCGTGGCGGCCACCGCACCATCGGCGACGAGCCAGGCATCGAGGCCACCGTCGCTGGTGTCGGCGTGCAGCAGGACCACGTCGGCGCCCTGCTCCACCGCACCGCGGTGCTCCACCTCGGCGCGAAGCGGCGCGCGGAGGTCGCGGCGAGCGGCCAGCAGCTCCTCGACCGCTTCCCAGTAGGCCGCGTTGTTCACGTGCTCCAGCACGTCGAAGTCGGTGAAGCGCAGCGGCCACGGCCGCGCCGCGGCATCGACCGGAGGGTCGGGGTGCTGGAGGCGGGCCTTCACGGTGCGCCCGCCGCGGGCTTCGCCGTAGATCTCCTCGAACCCCGCGGGGATGCGGCTGGGGCGCCCGCTGGTCAGGTCCATGTGGACCCAGATGGTGGCGCCGTCGACGCGGCCACCGCCCTCGCCCACCATGCTCACCCGGCGCTCGGCCCAGTGGCTGCCGGTTCCTGAGCACCACGTGGCGAGGGCGAGCGGCTCGAGGTAGCGGGGGAAGCTGCGGACCTCGAGGACGGTGCGACGGACCACCCAGGCCTCGGCATCGGGGAGCGCGCTGTCGGCGGTGTCGTCGGCGGAGAGGTCCTGCAGGTAGCGGGTGGCGGCGTCGAGCCGCAGGCGCCCCGCCGGGCTCACGTCGCCCAGCCGCACTCGCCGCGCCCCCTCGAAGACGCGGCCTCGCGGGGGCCGGGGAACGAGCTCTGTGGGTGTCGCCGACATGGACTCGAAACGTACTCGTCGAGAAATCGCACAAATCGATTGACGAGATCTGGAAGATCGTGGTCCGATGCCTCCACTCGGGTCGCCGATCCGAGAGCAACGCCACCCGTCCGAGGAGCCCATCACGATGGAGACCACGCTCACCATGGCAGGCCAGCTGGCCGATGCCGGTGCTGCGCGGCTCCGCGGCACCTCGGCCCTCGTGCTCTGCTCCCCCGCTGCCGCCGCGCCCATCTACGGCGCGTCCGCGCACCAGGTGTTCGGCAACCACAAGTCCGCCACCTGGACCAAGGGCGCCTTTGCCACCTCGAACACCGCCATGGTGCTCGGTCGCAAGGACCGCCCGTCCCGGCCCCTCTTGGAGCTCTCGCCCTAGGCAACCGCCAGCGAGAACGAAACTCCTCCGAGAGGCCGCCGGGATCCCCCGGCGGCCTCTCTGGTTTTCCTGCCGCCGGTCGCTCCCGACCGATCAGAACGATCCCGATCCGACGACTACACACGCAAAGCGAACAGACAGGGGCAGGCGATGTTGCCTGAGCGATACGAACACGAAGACCTAGAGCAACAGGGTGGCCTCGGCCTTGCCGAGACCGAGACGAACAGGGATTGGTGGGCTCAGGCCCGTTGCAACGACCTGGCCGGGACGATGAGCGGGCTGTTCTTCAGCGAGGAGCTGCAGGACATCGCTCGGGCGAAGCAGATCTGTGCTCTGTGCCCGGTGATGGCCGAGTGCCTGGAGGGCGCCCTGGAGCGGCGTGAGCCGTGGGGCGTCTGGGGCGGCCAGCTCCTCCTCAACGGCAAGGTGCTGCAGAGCAAGCGGCGCCGGGGTCGTCCGCCCAAGGTGGCCCGGCCCGAGGACCAGCTGCCCGACATCCCGATCCCCGAGCACCTCCGGTCGCGGGTCGTCTACAAGGTCCCCCAGCCCGCCTGACCGGCACCCAGGTCACGCCGCACGGGGCGGGCCGGGGCAACGGCAG
>DATCYI010000286.1:0-2635 GCA_036570385.1 Acidimicrobiales bacterium
GAGGGTCTGAGCGACTGCCGCGGCCCGTCCCCGCAGGGACTTGGCCTCCTTGATCTTCCACCACGCGTGCTCGGCGGGAGACGACGAGGATGCCCTGGTGCGCTGCAGCTCGCACTCGTCGAGCGCCCACTGGAGCCGGCCACGGGACTCGAGGTCCTCCACCAGCAGCCGGTGCAGCTCGTGGAGGTGGGCCACGTCGGAGGCGGCGTACTCCACGGCGCCCGCCGGAAGGGGGCGGGCCAGCCAGTCGGTGAGGCGGTCGGCCTTGGGCAGCTTGATGTCGACGAGGCCCTGCACGAGGCCGCTGAGGCCCACGCTGCTGTAGCCGACGAAGCCGGCCGCGACCTGGGTGTCGAAGAGACGGCTGGGCACGGTGCCGCACATGCGGGCCAGGATCTCGAGGTCCTGGCTGGCGGCGTGCATCACGCAGACGCCGTCACCGGTGAGGACCCGCTCCAGTGCTGACACGTCCACCGCGAGCGGGTCGACCACGGCGATGCCCTCGGGCCACGACAGCTGCAGGAGCGCCAGCCGAGCGTGGTAGGTGCGCTCGCGGTGGAACTCGGTGTCGAGGCCGTACACCTCGGTGGCGGCCAGCGCCTCGAGGACCTCGTCGAAGACTCCCTGGTCGTCGACCCAGCGGTGGGCCGAGCTCGGCGGAGGGCTCACCCGGCTCCGGACTCGGTGGGCAGGCCGGCATCGATCCAGCCGAGGGTGCCGCCGGCGACGTTGACCGCGTCGATGCCCAGCGAGCGGTAGTGCTCGACCGCCTTCGCGCTGCGCCCTCCGCGGGCGCAGATCACGTAGACGGTGCCCTCGCGCGGCACCTCGTCGGCCCGGTCGGCGACCTCGCCCAGCGGGATGTGGGTCACGCCGGGCACCCGCGCCTCGGCGTACTCGTCGGCCTCGCGGACGTCGATGACGGCGGCTGCTCGCTCGCGCTCGTCGGCCAGCTCCTGCACGTCGATCTCCGGGATCTCCATCGGAGCCAGGCTACCCGTACCGGACGTGACGCCCGCCACCCCAGCGAAGGGTTGGGCGGCAGCCCTACTCGGCCACGCCGCCGTAGCTGGCGGTGGCTCCCCGACTGGGACCGTGGTCCGCAACCGCCGCGGCGAGGTCGGACAGGAACTCGTCGACGACCCGCAGGTGGTACGGCGAGAGCATCAGGTGGAGCCCGCCCTGCTGGCGGTCGAGCTTCCACCCGCGGTCCTCCATGACGTCACCGACCGCGCTCAGGTCGTGGACGTCGGAGGCGATCTCCATCACGCCCATGACCGGGTCGCCGGTGATCGTCAGGCCGTCGATGGCCTCGATCCCGGCCCGGTAGCGGCGGGTGGCGTCGCGCACCTCGCCGGCCAGCCTCAGGTAGCCGGCCTCGCCCAGGTGGGAGATGGTGGCCCACGCCGCGGCGATGGGCGCCGCCGGACGGGTGCCGGCGGTGGTGGCCGAGCCGTAGAGCCCGCCCGGCCAGGCGTCGTAGAGGAAGTACTGGTGGCGCACCATCTCGGGGTCGGCGTGGAGCAGCACGGAGGCGCCCTTGAAGCACCAGCCGTACTTGTGGATGTCGGCCGACAGCGAGGTGACGCCCGGGACCGACAGGTCCCACGCCGGGACCGGTTCGCCGAGCCGGGCCCAGAACGGCAGGAGCCAGCCGCCGAGGCAGGCGTCGACGTGGCACAGGACGCCTCGCTCGGCCGCCAGCGACGCCAGCTCTGGGATCGGGTCTACGACCCCGTAGGGGTAGCAGGGCGCAGACCCGACGAGCAGCGCCGCGCGCTCCCCCAGCGCCGCGGCCGCCGCCGACGGCTCGAGCCGGCCGTCAGGGCCCACGGGCACGATCACGTGCTCCACGTCGAGGTAGTGGGCGGCCTTGGCAAACGCCGGGTGCGCTGTCGCTCCCGTCACGAGCTGAGGCTCGGCGATCCCTCGCACCTCGCGGGCGTGCTCGCGGGCCACCTGGACGGCGAGGAAGATGCTCTCGGTGCCCCCGGAGGTGAGCTTGCCGCCGGCGGCGGGGCGACCGAAGAGGTCGGCGGCCATGCCCACGACCTGCTGCTCCATCCGCAGGAGGCTCGGGAACGCGAAGGGGTTGAGGTAGTTCTCGTGCAGGTACTCCAGGGCGACGGCCTCCTGGAGCCGCTCGAGCTCGGCGTCGCCGGGGTTGTAGACGAGGCTGAAGGTGCGACCGGCGCGCCACCTGGCATCGTCGCCGCGATTCGATCGCATCTCCTCGATGAGCTCGTCGACGGGGCGGCCCTCCGTCGGGAAGGGCACGGGCTCGGCCACGTCAGCGACCGCCCTCGAGGTCTGCGGGCGGCCACGCCGGGTCGAGCTGGCGGAGGAACGTGGCGCAGCGGTCGGCTTCATCGTCCTCGCCGATGGTGGCGGCCATGCGCTGGAGGCCGGCCAACGCCCGCAGGAACCCACGGTTGGTGGGATGGGACCAGCGCACGTAGCCACTGCCACGCCAGCCGTTGGCCCGTAGGCGGTCGAGGCCCCGGTGGTAGCCGACCCGGTAGGCGGCGTAGCTCTCGATCTCGTCGCGCCCTAGGTCTCCGAGGTGGGCCCAGCCGTCGAGGAAGCGCGGCCAGCGGGCTACGGCCGCCGCCACGCCGTCGCGGCGCTGCGGCTC
>DATCYI010000287.1:0-4838 GCA_036570385.1 Acidimicrobiales bacterium
CCTCGTAGAGCGGGCCGTCGACCACGCCACCGAGCGCGGCGACGAGGTCGCTCGCTCCGAGCTGCGGCTGGTCGACGCCATGCGCCGCATCCCCCAGGCCCTGATCCTCTACGACCGCTCCGGCGCGGTCGCGTTCGCGAACGACGCCGCCGCCCCCTACCTCGCGGGCCGCCACAGCGAGGCGCTGGTGGAGGAGGCGATCGCGGAGATGGCCGCGTCGGTGGCGAGCGGGGCCAAGCGCGCCCCCGAGGCCGTCGACCTCTTCGGTCCGCCCCGGCGATCGATCGTCGTCTCGGCCACGGCGCTGGTCGACGACCCGGTCAGCGACGGTAGGAGCGCGGTGGCAGGGCAAGGGACCGATGTGCTCGTCGTGGTCGAGGACGTCACCGATCGGCGCCGGCTCGAGGACGTTCGCAGAGACTTCGTGGCCAACATCAGCCACGAGCTGAAGACGCCGGTCGGGGCGCTGAGCCTCCTGGCCGAGACGCTCCTCAGCGAGGACGACCCAGCGGTCACCAGGCGCCTCACCGCCCGGCTCCTCTCCGAGGCGGAGCGGGTGGGTCGAACGATCGACGACCTCCTCGAGCTGTCCCAGATCGAGGCCGGGGGCGTCGCTCGGCGCGAGGAGGTGCCGGTCCACCTGTTCGTGGCCGAGGCCGTCGACCGGGTACGTCCGGCGGCCGAGCAGCAGCAGATCGCCATCGACGTCGAGCAGCCGGGCCGAGACCTCGTGGTGGTCGGCGATCGGCGCCAGCTCGTGTCGGCCACCTACAACCTGCTCGACAACGCCGTGAAGTACTCCGATGCGGGCGCCAGCGTGGTCGTGCGGGCCCGCTCTGTGGCCGGTTCCGTCGACGTCTGCGTCCAGGACCACGGGGTGGGGATACCGACCCGCGACCTCGAACGGGTCTTCGAGCGCTTCTACCGAGTCGATCGGGCCCGCAGCCGCGAGACCGGCGGCACGGGGCTTGGGCTGGCCATCGTTCGCCACGTGGCCGCGAACCATGCTGGCGAGGTGACCCTCGAGTCTGTCGAGGGCGAGGGGTCGACGTTCACGCTGCGGCTACCGGCGGCTGCCGGTGGACCGTCTGACAGCCACGAGGTCGGATGACGCCATGAGCACACCTGAGGCAACGATCCTGGTGGTCGAAGACGAAGACTCCTTCGTCGACGCGCTGACCGTCGGGCTCAAGCGAGAGGGCTTCCGGGTGAAGGTGGCGCGCGACGGGGCCGAGGCCCTCGACCTCTTCGACGCGGTCCGTCCCGACCTCGTCCTGCTCGACGTGATGCTGCCGAAGATCTCCGGGATCGACGTGTGCCGCGAGCTCCGACGCCGCTCCAGCGTGCCGATCATCATGGTGACGGCCAAGGGGAGCGAGATCGACACGGTGGTGGGCCTCGAGGTCGGCGCCGACGACTACGTCACGAAGCCCTACCGCCTGCGCGAGCTCGTGGCCCGGATGCGCGCCGTCCTGCGGCGACGCAGCGCCGACGCGGGTGCCGGGGCCCTCGGGAGCGAGGCCCTGGAGGTGGGCGACGTGGCGCTCGACCCTGAGCGCCACGAGGTGGTGATCAGGGGCGACTCCGTGCAGCTGCCGCTGAAGGAGTTCGAGCTGCTGGAGATCCTCCTCGCCAACGCAGGGCGCGTTCTGCCACGCGACACCCTCATCGACCGGGTGTGGGGGACCGACTACGTGGGTGACACCAAGACGCTCGACGTCCACGTCAAGCGATTGCGGGCCAAGGTCGAGCCCGACCCGGCCAACCCGACCCGGATCGTGACGATCCGCGGGCTCGGCTACAAGTACGAGGCGCCCCGACCCAAGCCCTGACGGGCGCCGGGACGGGCCGGCCGAGGCGACCCGTACCATGGGGCCGATGTCGATGCCCGGCGGTTGGCAACCGCTCTCCAAGCCCGCCCGACGGGCCGGAGCCGATGCCTTCCACCTGTCTCCGTTCGCGCGGCTGGCCCGCGCTCACGTGCTCACCGCCGCCGGCGACGCCCTCGTCACGATCGCGCTCGCCGGCTCGCTGTTCTTCGAGCTCGACCCCAACGACGCCCGCTGGAAGGTGTTCCTCTACCTGGCGCTGACCATGGCGCCCCTCGCCTTGGTGGCTCCGTTCATCGGCCCGGCGCTCGACCGCTCGCACGGCGGTCGCCGCTGGATGATCGTGGCGGTCAACGGGGTGCGGGCGCTCGTGTGCCTGGTGATGGTCAACGACCTGAACAGCCTGCTGCTGTTCCCCGAGGCGTTCACCGTGCTGGCCATGGGCAAGGCCTACGGCGTGGCCCGCAGCGCCCTCGTGCCCACAGTGGTGCGAACCGATGCCGAGCTGGTCGAGGCCAACTCCAAGCTGCAGCTGCTCTCGGGCCTTGCCGCGCCGGCGGCCGCCGTCCCCGCCGGGATCGCCTACGCCATCGCCGGATCCGAGGCCGTGCTCGTGGTCGCGGTGCTGGCCTACGCCGCCGGCACCATCGCCGCGCTGCGGGTGCCGTCCACGCAGGTCGCCGACGCAGACGCCACCCCTGCAGAGTCTGCGGAGCTGCGCGGGATCGGCGTGCTCATGGCGTCCTCGGCCATGGGCCTGATCCGCGGCATGGTGGGCTTCCTCACCTTCTTCTTGCTCTTCGAGCTGCGCGACGACCCCACCTGGCACATGGGCGTGGTCCTCGTGGTCACCGGCGCCGGCTCGCTGGTGGGCTCCACGCTGGCCCCGGTGCTGCGGCGATCCCTCACCGAGGAGCGGATGCTGACCGCCGCGCTGGGCGCGGCTCTGGGGATGGGCCTGCTGATGGCCTGGCTCGGTGGGCTGGTGGCCGCGGCGCTCATGGCCGCGACGGTGGCGATCGTCTCCACCGGGGCGAAGCTGGCCTTCGACAGCCTGGTGCAGCGCGACGCGCCCGATGCCAACCGAGGGCGCTCCTTCGCTCGCTTCGAGGTCCGCTTCCAGCTGGTCTGGGTCATCGGCGCGGTGATCGCGGTGCTGCTGCCCATCCCCATGCGGATCGGCTACCTGGTGATCGCCGGCGTGGCCGGGTTCGCGCTCTTCTCCTACGTCGCCAGCCTGCGCGGCGCGCGCCACGGCGGCTTGGACCGAGCCCCCGAAGGTCCCGCGGTGCCGCCCGACGCCACCGAGCCTGCCGAGGCGACGGTCGATCCGACCCTCATCGACCCCACGATCGTCGACCGCACCCGCATCGAGCGCCGGACCGAGGGCGGGCCGGACGCGACCGACGTCCAGCCCTGGGACCACCCCCGCTGACCAGCTGCCGTGTCAGGCAACCAGCGGTCAGATCAGCGAGATCAGGTGTCGAGGTCGAGCCGGGCGAGCCAGAGACCCGGAGCATCCACCTCGGGCGGCGTCGGCAGGTTCTCGGCGTCGGCCCACAGGCGGCGCAGCCCCTCCTCGCCGGCCCGCTCCAGCACGCCTTCCACGAAGGCCTCGCCGCGGTCGTAGGTGGACTGCGCGAGCTCGAGGCCGAAGAGCCTCTCCACGAAGCGGTCTGACTCAGCGGCCTCGACCCGGCGGCGCCGCAGCGCCTCGGTGAGCATGGGGTAGCTCGGGATCAGCTTGGCGCCGACCTCGTCGAGCACGTGGTCGACCACTCCGGCCACGACGGCGACCAGCGCCTCGAGCTGCGGGCGCAGAGCGTGCTGCTCCGGCGAGGTGATGGCGCCCAGGATGACGTCGGGCGAGCCCATGAGGTCCTGCAGCCGGGCGAGGGCGTTCGGGTCGCCGGGGTCGACCTGGCCGATCTGGTCCTCGAAGGCTCCTGGGTCGTTGCGGAACGCCGACACGTAGCGATCGAGCAGGTCGTCCATCCGCGCGCGGACGTGGGGCACGCCGAGCACCGCGTGGTGCGCGATCTCGTGCACGCAGACCCACAGCCGCAGGTCGTCGGCCGCGAGGCTCCACTCGTCGGCGAAGGCGCCGAGGTTGGGGACGACCAGGAGGAGCTCGTCGGCCGGACCGGTGGCGGGGCGGGGGATCGGCAGGTCGTACTGGCCGAGGCTGCGCTTCGCGAGGTGGCCGACCATCGACCCGGCGGTCATGGCCAGCACCATCGGCTGGAGCATCTCCATCATCCCGGCGAACATCCCACCCATCGGGTCGGCCGGCGCCAGGGGATCGTCGGGCTCGCCGGAGCCAGACGGGCCCAGCGAGCCGGCCAGCTTCTCGACCAGCGGCCGGTAGGCGTCGAGGCTCACCTGCACCCAGCGGGTGCGGTTGACCGGCACGACCGTGAGGGTGCGGCCGTTGACCGAGGTGGAGAGCCCGGTGACGTCAGCGACGTGCAGGTCGGCCACGCGGGCCAGCTGCTCGATCGCCATCCGGTCGGCCGGGTCGACGTTGGGCTCGCTGGTGCCATCGGTCGCGATGCTCATCGCGAGCTGCCTGGCGCTGTCCCAGGCCATCCCGCCCTGCTGGCCCAGCAGCCTGGCGATGTCGCCGAGGAACGGCATCCCCTCGAAGGGATCACCGCCTCCGAGTGGACCTTCAGGTGTCACAAGGGCATCGTAGGGCGATGGGATCCGATTCTGACCGCGGGCCGGACGCCACCTCAGCCGGGCCTGAGACGGTGGTCCTCACCGGCGCCGCCGGAGCTCTGGGACGTCGGGTCTGCGATCTGCTGGTCGCGGATCCTGAGGTCTCCCGGGTCATAGCGATCGACCGCCGGCCCCTCACCGGACTGCCCTCCGGGGTGGAGCCCCACCAGCTCGACCTGGCGGCCGCCGACCTGAAGGACGTCTTCGAGGGTGCGGGCACGGTCCTGCACCTGGCTCAGGCCGACCGGTCCGCTGGCGAAGCCGCGGCCACCGAGCTGGGCGACGGCG
>DATCYI010000288.1:0-6811 GCA_036570385.1 Acidimicrobiales bacterium
CGGCGGGCTGGCGCGACGGCAGCAGCTGCCGAGACTCGCCGGCCTGCGACCTGCGCGCCGACCAGTGCGTCCACCGCCGCCGCCAGGTAGGCCGTGACGGCGAGGACGGCGAGGACGAAGGCCACTGCCACCGGGATCGAGGACATCGTCATTGGGCGACCTCCCCGCCTGCTGACTGCAGCGCGGTGTCGAAGGCCGCCTCCTCCATGTCGAGGTCGAGGCTGACGATCGTGGTCAGAGCATCCCCCCACTCCTGGTCGACCAATAGAGAGGAAAGGAGAGCGAGGTGCAGCGCCGTGGGTGTCGGACGGTCCGCTGCCAGTGGGCCTCGGAGGCCCTCGATCACGGCAACCGGATCGTGCGCGCGAGACCCGGCGCGCTCGGCCAGCTCGAGCGCCTGCAGCGCCTCGGCAAGGTGCTGGCGGACCCGGCCGGCCGAATCGGCTTCGCCGTGGCCGGCGATCGGCTCGAAGCCCAGTCCCTCGTAGGAAGGATCGTCCAGACGGGCATCGACCGCAGCCCCAGCGGCACGCCCGATCGGACCCACCCAGCCGTCGATGCCCACCACCCCCACGTCGGCCGTCGCCCACCACAGCGAGCGCCGGCGCCTCAGCTCGCCCGCGAGTCGCCGGACGGCATCGATGTCGCCGGCACCAAGCTGTGTGGCCAGTCGGAGCACCCGCTCGCTCTCCGCTGTGAGGCCGAGGTGCCGGAGCATCGCAGCGACCCGCGCGACGTTGTGCCGTGCCCGCAACACCTCGAGCTCGGCGACGGGTACGGGCGCACTGAACGCCCGGGTGAACGCCTTGGCGTCGGCCATTACAGCGGGCGGATCGCCCGGCCCGGCCAGGAACGGGTTCGGGCCGATCCCTACGTCCTGCAGGATGTCGCCCTGCATGTGAAGGTCGAGCACCAGCCCGGGTGGCAGGCCGGGGTAAGCGGGGCCGAGCCGCAGCTGCAGCTGGTCGAGCTTCAGGCCGTCACGATCCTCGGCCCAGCCCGGCAGCGGTCGTCCATAAGGCACTCCGCCGGTCATGCCCGTACCGCCCTGGCCGTAAGGTCCGACGCCGCGCCAGACGGCCGGCTCGACGTCGGTCAGCGCGGCTGGCTCCGATGGCCGGCCCCCGATGATCAGCTCGACAGCCACGCTGCGGACCGCCATGGCGTCGCCAGCGGGCAGGCGCAGCGCGGTGGGCAGTGCTGCAACCATCAGCGGGTCGGGCCCGTCGTCGAGGACCCAGTGCGCCGTCACTCGAGGCGCCGCCATCTGGTCGTGGATGCGCAACAGCGGCTCGAGCAGCGCCCGAGTCAGACGTCCGATGACCAACAGCACGGTGGCCGCCCGCGGCGTCTCGACGACGCGCAGGCCCCGCGCCAGGTGGAGGTTCGCGACAGCATCCCGGCCGCCTGCGGCGACGAAGGGAAAGACGGCTACATCGGCCCCGGCGGCAAGCCGGGGAAGCATCGCCGTCAGGCCCACTCGAGAGCTCGTTCCCTCCACGCGTAGAGGATGCCGAGGAGCAGAATTCCGATGAACATGAGCATCTCCACGAGCGCGATGGCGCCCTCCCCTACGAACACCTTCGCCCATGGATACATGAACACCATCTCCATGTCGAAGGCCAGGAACAGCAGGGCCATCGAGTAGTAGCGCACGTGGAAGCGGCCCCAGGCGTGGGTCTCGATCGTGCCGCCACCCAGGAATGGATCACGCTCGAAGGCCGTCAGGTGCGCGCGGTCAACCGCCCGGCCCGCCCACCGAGTGACGACCAGCGCTGACCCCGCGGCGAGGACGACGACCAGTGCAGCCCCGAAGGCTGCCATCAGGTGACGTAGTCGGCAGGGTTCGCCTGGAACTCCTCCTTGCAGCTCTCGCTGCAGAAGTAATAGGTGGTGCCGCCGTGCTCGGCGGTCGCCGGGGCGTCGGCCTCCTCCACCGTCATCCCGCAGACCGGATCTATCGCAGCCATAGCTCTCCTATCATCGTGTGTGGGCCATCGTACGACGCCGTGTAGTGCGCGCCGACGAACATGCTCCCCCAACGCCTCCGACGCCTACCTCGAAGCGATCGTCCGCATACCGCGACGCCCGGTGAGGGAACCAGCGGCTCAGCCGACCAACAGCGGGGAGCGTCCAGATCGTGTGGATGGCTTGAGCCGCCTACTTGCGCAACACCGCCGACCGGGCATCGGAGGAGGTCCTCAACCGATACCCGGCCAGCGGTGCGAGCTAGCCGCCACCAATGGCGACGAAGCGAGCGTACGACGTCAGCTCAGCGCCCGCGCCCGGGCAGGTCGATCGAGTCGATGAGTGAAGCGACATCGACTCGCCGGTCGCTACTCGACCACAAGCGTGCCTTCCATCCCGGCGTCGCGGTGACCCGGGACGGTGCAGTAGTAGGTGTAGCGGCCGGGCTCGTCGGCGGTGAACCCGCCCTCCTTCGTCTCTCCGCGGTCAGCGGCGACGTGGGCGTCGAGCTCGTCGATCGTGAAGTCGTGGAGCATGTCGTCCGACGTGAGCACGATGGCGACGTCCTCACCGGCGTCGACCGTGATCTCGTCAGGATCGAAGGACAACGATGCGGCGGTCACCTCGACGCGGCGGGCGCCCTCCGCCGCCGGACTCGATTCGTCATGACCTCCGTCCCCATGACCATCGTCCGTGGCGGCAGTGGTCGACGTCTCGCCGCTGCTCTGAAGGGCGGGATCGTCGTCATCGGAGCCGCACGCCGCGACGAGCACGCCCAAGGCGACCACGACGGTTACAAGAGCAACAAGACGCTTCATCGGTCTCTCCTTATTGACATGAATGGCGAACGTACTGCGACAGGACGTAGGAGCACGAAACCAGGTTACGGAGGGCCTTGATGCTCACGTCGCCGATCCTCTTCGGGGTCATCGCCGTTCGGGGGCTCCTCGTCGAGGCACCACTCGTTGACGAAGCCGTGCGCAGGCCGAGGACGGGGCGCGTCCGCGCCGGTACTCGAGCGGACGACCTTCCGTTCGGTGGCCGCGGTCATCGCGGCGCTCCCGGATGCGCGCCGACTCCGGGCCGATCGATCTGGCCGCCGCTGCGATGACGTGTGGGCGGCGCCGGCGGCTGCGTGGCCGGCGGGCGTGGGATGAACCTGGGCGTCGCCGCCGCGTAGTCGTCCCAGACGTCGGCGAACTCGCGGCGCACACTGCGCTCTTCCGAGCTGGCGAGGCGCCGGTACACGATGACGAGGAACGGGAACATCACGAGCGTCGGCAGCGTCGGCCACTGCAGTAGGAACCCGACCATGACGGCGAGGAACCCGGCGTACTGCGGGTGCCGCACCCAGGCGTAGGGACCGGCGGTTGCGAGCGTGCCGGCACGAGCGGCGGCCCACAGCACCCGCCAGGCGGCGACGATCACCCACATTCCGCCGGCGATGAACAGATAGCTGGCGAGGTGGAACGGGCTCATGTGAGGATCGCCTTGCCAGCCGATGAGCTCTGACCACAGGTGGCCGCCCTCGTGGGTCAGGTTGAGCGACTCGAACCGGCTGCCGAGCGCACCCGTGAGCAGATAGACGGTGAGCGGGAAGCCGTACATCTCGGTGAACAAGGCGACGATGAACGCAGTGAAGCCGCCCATCGCCTTCCAGTCGCGGCTGTTGCCGGGCCGGAAGAAGCTGAGCGCGAAGACGATGAAGATCGCTGAGTTGATGATGACGAGGGGCCAGAGCCCGTAGCCGTAGTCCATGTCGGGTTCCCTCCGCAGGAGTCGATGTGTCCTCTCGACCGTACGAACACAGCCACCGGGCGGCATCGGTGAAGGCCTCTGATCCTGGTTGCGGGTCGTCCGCATCCATGGCACGGCGGGACCTGCCGGCCGGATCCGGGTGAGACGAGCCGCAGCTCGGTTGCGACCAGGCGGGAGACGTACCAGCTCGGCTTGGAGGTCGTTGAGGAGGTAGGCGAAAACTGCTGCGCTCCGCCCCGGCGGAGGGCGGAGCGCAGCCGGTGGAGAGGCTGTCGGTCGCTACCGCAGGATCGAGCTGTAACGGCGGACAACGGGCAGCTGGGCCCAGCGGCGTCCGAGTCCGAAGCGGTCACCGGCGTAGCTCACTGCCAGCACGATCAGCGCCAAGGCGTAGATGACGTGGTAGCTGAAGAGCGGGTTTGTCGAGCCCGTGGGGTCTCCGGCGCCGGTGAAGCGCGCCGGGTGCCACTCCGCTGCCCACATGAGCGCCATGAGCAGCGTGCCGCTCGCGGCGGCAAGGCGCAACGCCACGCCCGCGATCACGGCGACGCCGAGCCCGAGCAGGCCGAGCATGAACAGCCAGTCGATGAAGACGTTGCCGGCGATGTCGCGGAAGAACCCGGCGAGGGGTCCCACGTCGACGTTGCTTAGGAAGCCCTCGGTGGGGGACCCGCCGTTCAGCCACGAACGCTCCGAAGGCGTCGAGTAGCCGAGGCCGAAGAGCTTGTCGAGGAATGCCCACAGGAACACCGAGCCGACGCCGACGCGAAGCGCCGCCATCCAACCCGAGGGTGTCGCCCGAGCTGGCTCGGCGGGTTCGGGGCGGGATGCCTTCAGGATCGTCTCCACGGTGAGAGCTCGGTCGGGACGGTTGATGGTCGATGCAGCCATGGCTGGCTCCTCTCGCTTGGCGACTTCAGGCTGTCTGCCTCTGCAGCTCACCGTACGGAGCCGAACCGTCCACGCAATCGGCACAAACCGCAGATTGAGAGTGCGGGCTCTTACTGATCCGAGCGTGGCCATCTCAGCTCCAGCCCACACGGCATGTCGCGTCTTCGGCCTGCGTCTGCATTGCGATCCAGAGCGACGCGAGCACCAGCATCATGCCTGCGGCGGCCCACCAGCCCGGGTACTCGCTCGTCAGGATGCTCGGGCTGACCGTACGACGAGCTCGTATGCGCGGCATCGGTGCACAAAGAGGCTGCGCGAGCAGACAACTACACATCGTCGCTGTAGCGCCCTACGGTGATTCGTCCCCTTCGAGAAGCCCGGAGTCCCTGGCGATGCGAACCAGCTCGGCGCGGGTGCGGACGCTGAGCTTTTGGTGGATGTGTGCGCGGTGGGTTTCCACGGTTCGCACCGAGACGTAGAGGCGATCGGCGATCTCGGCGTTCGTGAGGCCGTCGGCGATCAGCGCGAGGACCTCGACCTCGCGCTCGGACAGCTCGCCGCCGGGCCCGGCTGGGCGCGCCGCCGGAGCATCAGGGGCGAGCAAGGCGGCGCCCAGGCTGGGATGGACGTACTCCTTGCCGGCGGCAACTTGGCGAACCGCCTGGACCAGCTCGACATCTGCGGCTTCCTTCACGAGGTAGCCGGCTGCGCCGGCGTCGAATGCCCGCCGAAGGTAAGCGACGTCGTCGTGCACGGTGAGCACGAGCACCCGGGTCGCCGGGCTGACGGCACAAACATCGGCGGTGGCGGCGATTCCGCTGCGATCCGGCAAGCCCAGATCCATCACGAACACGTCGGGCTGGGTCGAGGTAGCAATCTCCACCGCCTCGGCGGCGGAGCCGGCCTCGCCGACCACCTCGAGGTCGACCTCGGCTTCGAGGATGTAGCGCAGTCCGCTGCGCACGACGGCGTGATCGTCGCACAGGGCGATGCGGATGTGGTCAGCCACGCCGCACCTCCAGAACGACGGTGGTCCCGGCACCAGGCGCGGACGTGACCGAGACGGTGCCGCCGACGAGGTCGGCCCGCTCCAGCATGCCCTCGATCCCGAGGTGGGATCGTGTCGGCGCCTGTTGCGGATCGAAGCCGGTTCCGTCATCCTCGACGAAGACCCGGATCGTGCCGTCGCGCCCGGCGAGGGCGACGCTGGCTGTCGTGGCGGACGCGTGGCGGACGACGTTGGTAAGAGCCTCTTGTACCACCCGGTAGATCACGGTCTCGACCTCCGGTGCGAGGCGTTCGTCGGGGGCCAGCGCGGCGGTGTCGAGCTCGACGCTCAGGCCGCTGCGCGAGGCGACGTCGTCGGTGAGGCGCTGCAGCGCCGCGGCCAGGCCGACGTCATCGAGCACGGTCGGCCGGAGGTCGAACGCCAGCTGCCGAGTACGGCGCAGGCCGTCGGCCACCAGCTCTCGCAGCTCGGCGACTCGCCGCCGGGCGTCGACGGCGTTGACATCGGGACGGGCGAGGGAGTCCTCCACCCGCCGCAGCCCGAGCAGCACTGACGTGAGAGCCTGGCCGACGTCATCATGGAGATCTCGGCTGACCCGCGCTCGCTCGGCCTCCTGGGCGGCGATGACCTGGCCGAGCAGCTCACGTCGGGCGCGGGCCTGCTCCACGGCCGCGGCACGGCTGCGTTCCCTGGTCAGCAGCTCTGCTGTCTCGATGGCGCCCGCCGCGAACGCGGCCAACGCCGTCACGAGGGCCTCGTCGGTGTCGTCGAAGAGAGCGGCGCCTGCTTTCTCGGTGAGGTAGAGGTTCCCGTACCGGCGCCCGGCCCGCAGGATGGGCACGCCCAGGAACGTGCGCATCGTCGGATGCCCAGGTGGGAAGCCGACCGAGCGGGGATCATCCGATAGGTCGGCGAGCCGGACGGGTGCTTCAGCGATGATCACTTCGCCGAGCAACCCGCGGCCCTGCGGGTACTCACCGATCGCCTCTACGGTGGTGGAGTCGACGCCGTGGTGCACGAACGCGGTGAGGCCGCCCGACTCGTCGTAGATGCCCAAGGCGACGTAGCGAGCGTCCGCGACGACGGCCGCGCTGTCGACGATCTCCTGCAGGACGTCGTCGCGCTCGTGCGGCGCGCTCAGCTCGACGGCAGCGCGCAGCAGTGTGCGCAGACGTTCCGGCCAGC
>DATCYI010000289.1:0-1519 GCA_036570385.1 Acidimicrobiales bacterium
AGCGTCGGGGTAGCCCCCCTTGTGCTGCGCGTAGGTCCAGGCGCCGAGCTCGCGCAGCAGGCCGTCGGCCTTGCGCTTGGCCTGGAGCTCGCTGACACCCTCTTGCGCTGCCTTGGTGGCCTCGTTGACCTTGGCTGCTGCCTTGTCGAGGAACCCCATCTGATCTCCTTCGCTCGCCGCTCTGGCCCGGGACTCTACCTGCGGGCCCGAGCGCGGGAGTCAGGTCAGGAGGTCGTCGGCTTCGAAGGGGCCGACCGCGGCGAGGGCCCGGGGACCGCCGAGCACCCGACGCAGGACCCGCTGCACGTCGTCGGCGGTCACGGCTCGGAGCCGGGCCACGTGCTCGTCGATCGTCGTGATGTGGTTGCTGGCCATGAGCCCGCGGCCCAGCCGGCCCATCCGGCCGCCGGAGTCCTCGAGCCCGAGGAGCATCGATCCCTCGAGGTAGCCCGCGGCGATGCGCAGCTCGTCGGCGGTGACGCCGTCCTCCACGATGTCCGCGACGACGCCGTCGATGACGGCGAGCGCCTCGGCGGCGCGCCTGGGGGCGGTGCCGCAGTAGACGGTGAGGTAGCCGGCGTCGGAGTAGGCGCTCGGGTGCGAGTACACGGAGTAGGCCAGGCCGCGCTCCTCGCGGATCTCCTGGAACAGCCGGCTGGCCATGCCGCCGCCGAGGATCTGGTTGGCCACGGCCATGGCCCAGCGGTCGTCGTCGAGGGCCGCCAGGCTGCGCCAGCCGAGGCAGAGGTTGGCCTGCTCGGTGTCGTCGTGCTCCACGATCACAACCGGTTCCGCTGGACCGGGGGCTGTGCGCTCTGGAAGCTCGCCTCCGCTGCCGTGACCGAGTGCCGCGGCCACCAGCTCGACGACCTCGTCGTGGTGGAGCCGACCGGCGACGGTGACGACCATGGCCGCCGGGCGGTACCAGCGCTCGAAGAACGCGGCGATCTGGTCGCGGGTGATCGACTCGACCGACGCCATGTCGCCCAGGACCTCGCGGCCCAGGGGGTGGCCGCCGAACACGGCCTGCGACAGCAGGGTGTGGACGCGGTCGTCGGGCGCGTCGAGGTTCATCAGGATCTCTTCGACGATCACCTGGCGCTCGGCCTCGACCTCGTGAGGGCGCAGGGCCGGTGCGCTCAGCACGTCACCGAGGATCTCGATGCCCCGGGCCAGCTCCGCGTGGGGAAGCCGGGCGTAGTAGGCGGTGTGCTCGCGCGAGGTGAACGCGTTCATCTCGCCGCCGACGCTGTCGACCGACGCGGCGATCTCTCGGGCGCTGCGCCGCTCGGTCCCCTTGAAGAGCAGGTGCTCGAGGAAGTGCGACGCGCCGGCGAGGTCCGCGGACTCGTCGCGCCCACCTACGCGAACCCAGGCGCCGAGGCTGACCGAGCTGGCCCCCGGCATCGTCTCGGTGACGATGCGGAGGCCGTTGGACAGCTCGGTCTGCTCGACGCCTGGGTCGCGCAGGTCAGGTGCTGAGGTGGTCAGCGGCGCCCGCCGCGGCGGCCACCACGGC
>DATCYI010000290.1:0-6516 GCA_036570385.1 Acidimicrobiales bacterium
ACACTCCCCAGTTCCTCGGGTTCCGCACCAGACTGACAACGGGCTCGAAGCACCAAGAAACAACGACGACCACACCCCGACGGCCACCACCAGCATTTCATCCCCTCCCCCGTGGCCGCCCGGCCATCGCGACTGACACCATTCGACGCGTTCTTCGGTGAAACGCTCGGGTCCTGATCACTCCCTGTAGGTAGGTGGTCCAGGATGCGGCGATGCCTCTTCGGACCCTGCGAGTCCTTCGAGCTGGTCGTGGGTGGCGGCGACGAGCAGGTGCGAGAGCACGCGCTGCTCGATGTGGCGAGCGGCTTCGAGTTCGATCCCGCCCTGGGTGTCACCTATTGCGGCGAGACGACCGGCCCTGTCCTCGCGATAGCCGAGGGACCGAATGCGATGGTGGCGGTTCGTGACATCGAGGCACTTGGCATCGAGCTGTGGCCGCGCGGGTGGCTTGGATCGCTTCCGAGCATGACAAAGCGCGCCGACGGTCGCTGTGAGGTAGATGTCGCCAGCCGTGGTGGGCTGCGGCCGCGAGCGACCATCTCGGGCCGTGACGGTCGCTACGCCCTCGAGGCGCTGCGCGGGTTCGCTCCCAACGGTGTCGACGGAGGCGCCTCCACCATCCAGATGGACGTCCCCCCGTCCGTGCAGATCACTGGGACCGAGTTCTCGGTCTTCGTCGACTACCGGTGCGATGACTGCAGCGAGGCGAACCTCACCATCCACTACCCCGATGACGACATCACGGCGACAGCAAAGCTCACTGGGCCCGGGATGTTCAGGGGTACGCTCCCGAGGCCATCGACCCCCGGTGGATACGGATCGATAGCCATCACCTGGAGCGACAGCGCCTCCGACGGTCGCGGCATCTGGACCACCAGCGTGGAAAGCGGAGACTTCGCCGCCAGCTGACGCACCCGTGGTTGGCCACGATCCCCGACGCGCGTCGAATGGTGTCTGACGCCATTCGACGGTCCTGATCACACCCTGTAGGTAGGTGGGCCAGGATGCGTGGCAAGCGGAGACTTCGCCGCCATCTAGGAGGGGCCTGACACGGCAGAAGCGCAGATGGCGAGTCGTCGTTCCGGAGATGTGATGACTTGGTGGGTCATGCACGTTGTCGGCGGGTTGGACTTCGAGTCCTGGTACCGAAGGGAGCATCCCCGGCTCCTGGCGTCGATCGTGCTGGTCAGCGGCCAACCCGACCTGGCGCGGGAAGCCGTAGATGAGGCGCTCGTGCGTGCGCTGGAGCGCTGGGACCGCGTCAGCGCGATGGCCTCGCCGGGCGGTTGGACTTACCGAGTCGCGTTGAACTGCCTGCGTCGCCGGACGCGTCGCGCGGCGATGGAACGTCGGCTTCTTCGCCGCGGTGTACGAGAGCGCTCGCTCGCTCCGCCAGCGGGCGAAGCTTGGGAGGTGGTGCGGTCGCTGCCGCCGCGCCAGCGTGCTGTCGTGGTCCTGCGGTACGTAGCCGACCTCTCGCAATCAGAGATCGCAGAGGTGCTCGGAGTGACCCGCAGCACGGTCTCGTCCACCCTCACGGCCGCCCATCGTGCCCTAGCTCCGATGCTCGATGACCAGCAGGAGGATGTCCTGTCATGACGGCATTCCGGTCGATGGTCCGGTACCAGATCGAGGTGGCCGCACTTCGCACGCCGCCGCTCGAACAGCTGCAGGCCGGGGTTCGGCGCCGCCGACTCTTCCGTCGTGCCGGCTTAGGCGCATGCGGGGCAGCCGCGCTGATCGGGATGGGGCTGGTGGTGGTCGCTCCGGACGACGACGCTCCGCCAGCAGAGCTGGCGTCCGTCGGCTGGGAGGATGATGCGTCGATCCCCGGACCGGAGCTGCCGGTTCTGGGCGATGAGGTGATCGTCGCGTCGGGGGAGATCGGCGACGTCACCTGGGACCTGGTTGCCTATCGGACCTCGCCCAACGCTGACGGGGCGGAGCGCGTCTGCTCTGAGTTCCGGACCGACGAGGCAGGTCCGCAGTCGTGCCTACCCGTCGACACAACTCGAGTGTCCGGACTGCGCTGGTCGTTCAGCGAGGTCGTCGCCGGCGCCTCGATGTACGTCTCCGCTGTCACCCCCGGCACGTCTGTCCTGCTGGATGGCGCACCCTTGGAGGGTCTGGCCGAAGCGGGCGATCTTCCGGTGACTTTTGGCGTCGGCCGGCTGGACGTCATCGGGGACCACACCGTGTCGATCGGGGAGGCAACCATGCCGGTCTCCGCGTTGATCGGACCGCCCGACCCGCCAGGCGATGGCACGCGAGCTGTGCACGCCCTGCCTTCTTTGGAAGGGGCCCACTGGGAGCGCCTCACCAGCGACAAGCCCCCTGAGGACGGATGGATCCCGGTGGCTGGTGGTGATGAGGGCGTAGCGGGCTACCTGAATCCGGTCGACATGATGACTGAGCTCCCGATATCCCCCGACTCTGACCAGCCACCGCAGGTGGACCCGGCCCCGGTCTATGACTCCGAGGGCCGTCGCGTCGGCTGGTTCTCGTGTCGCTTCAGCACGGAGCGACGGACCACGTGTGGATCTGCCACCACGATCGCTGACTCCGCTCTGTCGTCGACGCCGGGCACGAACGAGGGCGCACCATGACGACCTGCCGGATACCGCCCAGCGCGTCGAATGGTGTCTGACACCAGTCGGCGCGTTCCTTGGTGGACCTCAGTCTGGGTCGTTGGTCAGGAGGTGGTGGAGGAAGCGGTCGGGGGCTTCGAGGAACGAGCGGGTCAGGCGGACGGGCTCGGCGCTGTCGAAGTCGGTCTCCTGCGCTCCCTCCGCCGTGAGCTCGTAGATGCGGGCGCCGGGCAGTGCGAGCAGGATCGGCGAGTGCGTGGCGATCACGAACTGGCCATCCCGGGCGGCGACGTCGTGGATGCGTCGCATCAGCTCGAGCTGACCGATGAGCGACAGGGCGGACTCCGGCTCGTCCAGCAGATGGAGCCCGCCCGGTGACAACTTCTCCATCGCCGCGTCGATGAACTGCTCGCCATGGGATCGCTGATGCAGGCCCGACAGCGCGTCGTCAGGCTGCGCGGCATACGCGCTGGCGGTGTCGAAGAAGGTCTCGGCCCGGAGGAAGAACGCCCACCGCTGGCGGGTCCGCCACACCAGACGCAGGTGGTCGTGGAGGTCGGACTCGGTTGAGTGGTTGGAGAACACCAGGTTGCGCGTCCCTCCCTCCGCGTTGAGACCAGCGGCGATGGCGATCGCCTCGAGGAGCGTCGACTTGCCGCTGCCGTTCTCCCCGATGAGGAACGTGACGGCGCTCGAGAGGTCGAGGGCGTCGATGGCGCTGATGGAGGGAATCGAGAACGGGAACGCGTCACGATCCGGGACGGTGTCCCAGCAGATCTCGGCGGAGATCAGGCCTCCGGTCGGTAGCGCCACACCGCCAGTCAACTCCACGCAGCTTCATGGCCTGGTCGCAGCCCGCGACGACCGGCCCCGATCCGGCGGCGTGGCAACCTGGTGGGCACGACTCGGGGGAGCGGCGGGGCGATGGGGCAACCAACTCGAGAGGCCAGCAGCGAGCAGTCGCCGCCGGCAGAACCAGCCCAGGAAGCGCGGCCGTCCGTCGGACGCTGGACTTGGGTGGTCGGCGTCGCGGCGGTGGTGGTGGCCGCGGTGGTCACCGCTGCGGCACTGTCGGACTCGTCTGAGGAGGCGACTCTGGCGAGCGAGGGTGTGGGCGTCGTGGCCGAGGCATCCACCACGACCACCGCGGCGGTGCGTGGGCCCGATCTCATGGGGATCGACATCGGGCCCCTCCTCGACCCGCAGCACCTCGACCTGCCGGACGAAGGTCTTGCTCTGCGGCTCGGTGCGGACACGGTGGTGCTCCTGGGCCTCGACGGTGAGGTGCTCGGGCATCTCGAGGGCTTCGCGCTGAGCCCGCAGCCGTGGACGAACCCCCCATCGAGCGGGGCGGGGCCGTTGCTGCTGGCGCGGGCGGACGAAGCGCTGGTGCTCGATGGTGACCGGTTGGTCGCGGTGGAGGGCGGCCCGGGGGCGCTTCCGCTCGCGGGCGGCGCCGTCCTCGAGCCGGCGCTCCTCCGACTCGCCGACGGCACGACCGTTCCGCTGCCGCACGGCGAGATCTCCGTGTCGTCGGATCGGACCTGGGTGACCGTGCGCGAGCCGAACGCCGAGGGCGATGGGTACGGCACGTCCACCGGCTACTGGCTGCCGGCGGGCACCCCTGTCAGCTTCGACGACGGCTGCATAGCCGCGGCCGACCTCGGGCGGGCGCCGTTCGTGCTGTGCGGCAACCAGATCTGGATCGATGACGCCCTGATCCGCGATGGCGGCCCCTTCGCGAACGACGCAGGTCACTGGGCTGCGGCGCAGCTGTCGGATGACGGGACCGAGCTGCTGCTGCAGCACTCCGGTGAGTGCGAGTCCCCGACGGCATGGCGCATGGCCCTCGACGGCACCGACCCGACGCCGCGGCCGCTGCTCGACGAAGCGTGGGACAGCGGTGGGCTCGGGTGGCTCGCCGACGGTCGAGCCGTCGCTGTCTTCGGGCCGGGCGCGTGCGGTCGCGTCCTCCCGCAGGGCCCCGGCATCTACGCAATCGGTGATGGCGGTGCCGAGCAGATCGTCTCGATGCCGTCGGACGTCTTCGACTGGGGCGCCAAGCTCTGGCGTCAGCCGGCACTCTGACACGAGCCCCGGCTCGTTCTCAGTCCGCGGGTGGCCGGACCTTTCGGTAGAGGCACTGGCCGCCGCCTGACGCGTGGAGCTTCCCGCCCGGCGACCAGACCCGCGCCGTCCAGCCGAAGAGCCCGCGGGTGGACATCGGCGCCTCGCCGTCGCAGAGGAGCCAAGGCTCGTCGCTGGTCGGCTGGTGGAAGGCGACGTTCAGGTCGAGGGTCGGCGCGATGAATGGCGGTTGCTGCCAGGCGTGGGGGCGGTGGGCCGAGGGCCAGCTGGGCAGGTCGACGAGGATGACCGAGCGGGCCGCATCGAGCCAGGGGTCATCGAACGTGGACGTCGGCAGGAAGCGGAGCCACTCCCGCCAGCGGGCCGGGCGCGGTCCCTCCGGTGGCCAGTCCACCTCGAAGTCGATCGGCTTGGCGTCGAAGTTGAGCCAGAACGGGAAGGGCGGCTGGGCGTCGGGCGGGAGCAGATCCTGGACGCTGGGGAGGTCGTCGGGGCCCGGCACGACTGGCGCAGAGGTCTCGTCGTGCTCGAGGCCTTCTCCGACCGGCGCGCTCCACACCATGGCATCGAGCACGGCGCGACCGTCCTGGCTGATCTCGACCCGTTGCGAGGTGGCCCCGCGGCCCTCCTTGCGGCTCTCGCTCCGGATGTCGATCGGCTCGAAGCGGGCGACTCCCAGGTAGTGGCAGGAGAAGGCGGCCGGGTGGGCGTGCGGGCTCGACGCGCCGGCCGCCCGCAGCGCGAAGGAGGCGATGTAGCCGCCCATCGGGCCCCAGATCTCCCAGTCCGCTGAGGGAGTGGCGGTGTAGCGCCCGTCTCCCAACGGCTCGACTGCTGTGTCCACCCCCAAGTCCGCCATCGACCCAGCCTGCCGTTCCGCCGACCAGCTCACCAGCGACTTAGGCGGACCCCGCGGGGCGAAATCGGTCGACCGCTAGCGGGTGAGGCGATCAGATCGAGTCGATGACCGATCTCACGCACCCGTCGTTTCCGCTGTCGTCCTCCTACGACGCCGACTGGCTGCTGTCGCTCGACATGGGCCCGAACCCGCTGTGGCTCCTCGAGGATCTGCTCCGGGACATGTCGATCCTGCCGGGCTCGCGCGTGCTGGATCTCGGCTCGGGCCGCGGTGCGACGTCCGTGTTCCTCGCCAAGGAGCTCGGCGTGGAGGTCTGGGCCGCTGACCTGTGGATCAGCCCTGCCGTGGTAGAGCCGATGCTCCGTGACCTCGGCTTGTCCGGCCAGGTCCATCCCGTGCAAGCGGACGCCAGGGCGCTCCCCTTCGAGGATGGCTTCTTCGACGTCATCGTGAGCATCGACGCCTGGGAGTACTTCGGCACGGACGATCACTTCCTTCCAGGCCTGCTCCGCGTGCTGCGCCCCGGCGGCGCGATCGGCATGGCCACGCCCGCCATGGCGCGCGACGTGAGAGATCTCGGAGCGATCCCGAAGCACATCGAGGAAGTCGTCGGTCGGGAGGCTCTCGCCTGGCACTCCGCTGAGTGGTGGCAGCAGCAATGGGAGCTCACGGGCCTCTTGAGCTCCGTCCGAGCACGACTCCAAGACGGCGGTTGGGCTGACTGGCTTCGCTGGGCGGAAGAAACGCACGCGAGGAGCGGAGAGCACCAGAGCGTCGACCCTGTCGTGGAGATGGGGCCCTAGACGTACGAGTCGGGCGGCGCGAGGCTGACGCTGTGGGGTCACAAGGAGGCGGCTTGGCCGTCCCAGCGACGGGGGACCGCTACCTGGCGGTCGATGACGAGGGCAGGGGGCTGCGCGCGACGTGGCGGCCTGCTCACGGCTTCGTGAACATCAGCCTCTGGCGGGGCACCACCTGCGT
>DATCYI010000291.1:0-3359 GCA_036570385.1 Acidimicrobiales bacterium
GGTCGAGATCGTCGGCGGGCCCGAGAGCGGCCTGCGGGCGGAGCTGGCCGCCGGTACCCAGCTCGTCGGGCGCAGCGCGCCGGCCACCCTCCGGGTCGGCTCCGAGGCCGTCTCCGCCGTGCACGCCGAGCTGACGGTCGCCGACGACGGGTCCGTCACCATCGTCGACCGGGCCTCGCGCAACGGCACCTGGGTGAACGGCGAAGAGGTCACCGAGCCGAGGGTCCTGTCCCCCGACGACCTCGTGCGCATCGGCAACGTCGAGCTGCGGGTCCGCCCGATCGTCGACGACGCGCCCCGGCTCGACCGCGCGTCGAACCTGCACGCCCCCACGCTGCCGTTCAACCGGCCGCCCCGCGCCGCGGCGCCGCCACCGGTGTCGCCGGTCGCCGCTCCGGACCCGCCGAAGGAGGGCACCGGCGCCAGCCCGCTCACCATCTTCGCCGTGCTCGGGCCGCTGCTGTTCGCCGGCGTCATGGTGGCCGTGATGGGCAACATCCGCTTCGCCATCTTCGCCGTGCTGAGCCCGGTGATGCTGATCGGCAACCACTTCGATCGCAAGCGCCGCAACAAGAAGGCGTCGCGCAAGGAGACAGCACGCTTCGCCGAGGACCTGGCCGCGTTCGAGGCCGAGCTCGACCAGGCGGTCGCCGAGGAGCGCCACCGCCGCGAGCTCGCGTGGCCGCACCCTGCCGAGATCTGCCGCCGCGCCGAGCTGCCCGCCACCCGTCTCTGGGAGCGCAGGGCCCACGCCGACGACTTCCTGGTGCTGCGCATCGCCAGCGGTCCGGCTCCCTGGGATCCTCCGGTGCCGGCACCCGATCGCAAGTCGCACCACGAGGCCGTCGCCGCGGCGATCGAGGAGCACCGCACCATCCCTGACGCCGCGGTGCCCGTCAGCCTCCGCGACAACGGGGTCGTGGGCCTGGTGGGCGACCGAGCTGCTGCGATGGCGGTCGCTCGATCCCTCGTCGCCCAGGCCACCGTGCTCTCGGGCCCGGCCGACCTCGTCGTCGCCGTGTTCACCGATGCCGACCACCGCAGCGACTGGGACTGGGTGAAGTGGCTGCCCCACGCCCACGACCCCGACCTCGGCACCTCGTTCCTGGCGGCCGACCGCGACGCCGCGGCCGACGTGGTCCGCCGCCTCAGCGGCACCGATCGGCAGGCCACCGTCCTCGCCGTGGTCGACGACCTCGATCTGCTCCAGGGTCGCCGCTCCCCGGTGCGCCAGCTCCTCGCCGGCCAGTTCGGGCCGATCGCGGGCATCGTGCTGTCTCCGACAGACGACCGGCTCCCGGCGATGGTGTCGGCCGAGCTGCACCTCCACGACGACCTCGGCCGGGCCACCCTCGTCAGCGACGACCGGATGGTCGCCGTGACCGACCTCCTCGCCACGGGCATGACCGATGCGACCGCTCGTCGCTGCGCTCGCCACGAGGCCCGCTTCGAGGACCCCGAGCTGGCGGTCGTGGCCGCCGACCTGCCCGACGTCTCCCGGCTCATCCCGCTGCTCGACCTCGACACGCTCGACGCCCAGTCGATCCTCGGTCGCTGGAAGGCGAACGGCCCCCATCCCTCACCGCGCGGCCCCCTCGGCGTCACCGGTGACGACGTGTTCGAGCTCGACCTCGTGCGCGACGGCCCCCACGGCCTCGTGGGCGGCACCACCGGCTCCGGCAAGTCGGAGCTGCTTCGCAGCATGGTGGCGGGGCTGGCCGCATCCGCCGACCCCGACCACCTCACCTTCGTGCTGGTCGACTTCAAGGGCGGATCCGCGTTCGAGGCGTGCGCCCGCCTCCCCCACACCGTCGGCATGGTCACCGACCTCGACGAGCACCTCGCCGAGCGCGCCCTGCGCTGCCTGGAGGCCGAGCTGCAGCACCGCGAGCGCGTGCTGCGCGACGCCGGGGTCGGCGACCTGCCGGAGTACCTCCGCGGCGGCCACGGCGACGCGGCCCCCCTCCCCCGCCTGGTCGTGGTGATCGACGAGTTCGCCACCATGAAGGACGAGCTGCCCGACTTCATAGATGCGCTGGTGGGGATCGCTCAGCGGGGCCGGAGCCTCGGCGTCCACATGATCCTGGCCACGCAGCGACCGAGCGGCGCGGTGAGCGAGAACATCAAGGCCAACACCAACCTTCGGATCGCGCTGCGGGTGCAGGACCCGCAGGACTCGAGCGACGTGATCGGCATCCCCGACGCCGCCAAGATCCCGCGCGGCCGCCACGGGCGCGCCTACATCCGCCTGGGCCCCGGTGAGGTCGTGCCCGTGCAGAGCGCCTGGTCGATGGCACCCCCGCGCGACGACACCACAGAGGCCCTCGAGGTGCGCCCGTTCGCGTTCGGCGCAGCCAGGTCCGGGGGCCCGGCCCTCGAGCAGGGCGAGGTCACCGAGCTCGATCTGCTGGTCGAGGCGATCAGCGGCGCGTTCGAGCTGACCGGCGCGGCGACGCCGCGCCGACCGTGGCCCGATCCGCTCGCCGAGCACGTGGTCCTCGCAGACCTGCCGGCGACAGGCGACGACGACGTCGTGCCCTTCGCCCTCGGCGACGACCCTGACCACCAGCGCCAGATCACCCTCGGCTGGTCGCCGGCGATGGGAAACCTGCTCATCTACGGCATCGGCGGCTCGGGCACGACCACCGCCCTGCGCACGATCCTGCTGTCGCTCGCCGCCCGCCGCTCACCGGCGTCGGTCCACATCTACGTCGTCGACCTCGGTGCGGGTGAGCTGGCCGCGCTGTCGGCTCTCCCCCACACCGGCGCCTACGTGCCGGCGCAGGAGGGTGAGCGGCGCATGCGGCTCCTGCGCTTCCTGCGCGACGAGGTGGCACGGCGCCGCACCCTCGGCCCGGCGCTGCTCGCCGAGGAGCCCGACATCCTCGTGGCCATCGACTCCTACGGGCCGTTCATGGCCGAGTTCGACGACGGCGCCGACCGGGCCATCATCGAGTCGTTCGTCCAGGTCGTGTCGAGCGGCGCCGAGGTGGGCGTGCGCTTCCTGCTCGCTGCTGACCGCGGAGGTGCTGTCGCCCCCGCGGTGGCGGCCACGATCCGCCAGCGGGTGGTGCTGCGCCTCGCCGACCCCTACGCCTACAGCAACCTCGGCGTGCCGGCGCGCAGCGTGCCCGACCTCCCACCGGGTCGAGGCTTCCACCTCGACAGCGGCCTGCTGACCCAGGTCGCCGTGGTGGACGACGTCGAGGCCGAGGTGGCGGCCATCTCGCAGCGCTGGTCCGGCGTCAAGGCGGCCCCCACGTCGGTCGGCACGCTGGACGCGGCGATCCCGCTGCCCACGGGCGCGGCCGCGAACCTCGACGCCCGCCCGTGGCGCTTCCCGATCGCCGTGGCCGAGG
>DATCYI010000292.1:0-4585 GCA_036570385.1 Acidimicrobiales bacterium
CCTGAGCACCGGCGTGCTCGGCGCGCTCCACCAGTTCGCACCGGTGGTGGGCAACCGCCCGCTGCGCTCCACCCGCGCCGCGGCCGTGACGATGGCGCTGTTCCTGCCCGGCGTGTGGACCCTCGCCGGCGGCTTCGCCCACGGTCCGTCCTGGCTCGTGCCGGCCGGCGGCATCACCGCGACCACCGCCATCTTGCTGGCGGCCTGGAACCTGTCGGGCGCGCTGTCCTCGAAGGGCAAGGGCGTGCCGCTCGCCGGGCTCCGGATGTCGGTCGGCTTCCTGGTGCTCACCGCCTCGTTCGGGGTGCTCTACGCCATCGACCGCGAGACGGGCTGGTTCCCGCTGCTGCCGACCCGCGTCCTCGCCCACGCCCACCTCGGGCTCCTCGGCTGGCTGGGCATGAGCTACGTGGCCGTGGCCGAGAAGCTCTGGCCGATGTTCCTCCTGGCCCACCGGCCCGGCGCGCGCTCGGGCGCACTGGCCGTGACCTTCCTCGGAGCCGGCACGCCGCTCGTGGCCGTCGGCCTCCTCGGCAGCTGGCCGATCGTGACGTTCCTCGGCGGCGCCGCCGTGCTGGCCGGGCTCGGAGCCCACCTCGTGTCGCTGGCCGGCACGATCCGGGCCCGCCGCCGGCGCCTCGAGCTCCTCCACGGCTACGTCATCACCTCCGCCGCCTTCCTCGTGGTGGCGATGGGCCTCGGCGTCGCAGCAGGGCTCGCGCCGGTGTCCACGACCTGGCGCATCCGGATCGTGTCCGGCGAGGTGATGGCGCTGGCTGCGTGGCTCGGGCTGGCCCTGCTCGGGCACGCCCACAAGGTGGTCCCGTTCATCGTCTGGACCAAGCTGCGCATCGACGGGCGCATGCCCACCGGCGGCAAGCCGCTGCTGTTCGGCGACCTGTTCCGCAACCGCGCCGCCCAGGTGACCCTCGGCCTCGCGGCCGGCGGGTTCGCCCTCGCCCTGTCAGGGGTGCTCAGCGCCACGCCCGCCCTGTTCGGCCTCGGGGCAGCGGTGGCGGGAGGAGCAGGCGCCGTCGCCGTCTGGAACCTGGCGACGGGACCGGGCTTGGCCCTGGCCCGGCGAGCCACGAAACGAGAGGCGGTGACCGCGTGAGCGAAGCCACATCCAAGGTCGATGTCGTCAGAGATGCACTGCGCACGGTGATGGACCCCGAGCTGGGGCTCGACATCGTCGCGATGGGCCTCGTCTACGACATCCGCGAGGAGGGAGGTCGCGTGGTGGTCGACATGACCCTCACCACGCCCGGCTGCCCCGTGTCGGAGACCCTCCCCACCCAGGCCTGGGAGGCCGCGGGCGACGCGCTCGGCCCGGCGGGCTTCGCCGAGGTCGACGTGAACCTCGTCTGGGACCCGCCGTGGACCCCAGAGCGCCTGACCGCCGAGGCCGCCGACACGCTTGGCTACCCGATGCCCGAGACCGCCCCCGAGCAGGAGCTCACGCCGGGGCGACGGCGCAGGCGCTGAACCCGGTCGCTGACCGCTCACGTTTGCGGCTCGGCCCGGGTCTGGGGTGGACTCGGGCCCGCGAGCGATCTGCGCGGGTCGACGACGGGAGCCATCAGCAGTGGGTGACGCGAGTGGTGTGGTGACACTGACGGGCCGCGACGGCAACGCGCTGGCGGCCGACTCGGGCGGGCCCGCCGACGGGCCGCCGGTCGTCCTGCTGCACGGCGGCGGGCAGACCCGGCACTCCTGGGCCGGCACCTGGCGGGTGCTCGTCGAGTCCGGCTGGCGGGCGCTGTCGCTCGACATGCGCGGCCACGGCGACAGCGCCTGGGTCGCGGACGGCGACTACTCCCTCGACGCCTTCGCCGGCGACACCCTGGCCGTCGCGAGGTCGCTGCCCACCCCGCCGATCCTGGTGGGCGCCTCGCTCGGCGGCCTGTCGTCGCTCGTCGCCATCGCCGAGTCGCCGGAGCCGTCGCAGACGGCGCGAGCGCTGGTGCTGGTCGACGTGGCCCACCGCATGGAGGAGTCGGGCCGGGATCGCATCGGCGACTTCATGACGGGCAACCTCGCCGGGTTCGCCAGCCTGGAGGAGGCGGCCGACGCCATCTCCGCCTACAACCCGCACCGGCCCCGACCGAAGGACCTCAGCGGCCTGGCCAAGAACCTGCGCCAGCACGAGGACGGGCGCTGGCACTGGCACTGGGACCCGGCGTTCGTGCAGGGCAAGTTCGGTTCGCCCGACGAGACCCGTGCCTCCGTGGTCGAGCCCGACCGACTGGCCCGGGCCGTCGACCGCCTGGAGGTGCCGACGCTGCTCGTCCGCGGTCGCAGCAGCGACCTCCTGAGCGAGGACGGGGCCCGCGAGTTCCTGGAGCGGGTGCCGCACGCCGAGTACGCAGACGTCGCCGGCGCGGGCCACATGGTGGCCGGCGATCGCAACGAGGTCTTCAACAACGCCATCCTCGACTTCTTGGAGCGCAACCGCGCCTGACGCGGCGGCCTCCGCTGGAGTTGGCAACGTACGTTGCCAGTAGGGTGTCGAGCCATGGATCGTGGGCAGCGGGCGCAGGCTCGCCACCGGCGACCACCCAACACACCGAACAAGGGGACACAGCATGGGTGAGGCCTGGATCATCGACGCAGTTCGCACGCCGCGAGGCGTCGGCAAGCCCGGCAAGGGCGCCCTGGCGCACCTGCACCCCCAGCGCCTCGGCAGCACCGTGCTGCGGGCCCTGGCCGAGCGCAACGACCTCGACACCGCCGACGTCGACGACGTGGTGTGGGGCACGAGCATGCAGGTCGGCACCCAGAGCGGCGACCTCGGGCGCATGGCCGCCCTCGACGCCGGCTACGACATCACCGCCAGCGGCGTCACCCTCGACCGCTTCTGCGGTTCGGGCATCACCACCGCGAACATGGCCGTCGCCTCGGTGATGGCCGGCATGGAAGACGTCGTCATCGCGGGCGGCACCGAGATGATGTCCTCCTACAAGGAGAACGCCTCGAAGGCCCGGCTCCCCTTCATGGACCGCGGCAACCTGCACCTGCGCGACCTACACCCGCAGACCAACCAGGGCGTGGCCGCTGACGCCATCGCCACGCTGGAGGGCATCTCCCGCACGGCGCTCGACGAGCTGGCCGTGGAGTCGCAGCGCCGCGCCGCGATCGCCATCGAGGAGGGTCGCTTCGACAAGAGCCTCGTCCCCGTGCTCAACGAGGACGGCACGGTCGCCCTCGACCGCGAGGAGTTCCCCCGCCCCGGCACCACCCTCGAGTCGCTCGCCAGCCTGCCGTCGTCGTTCGAGAAGCTGGCCGACCTGCCCCTCGACGAAGAGGGCAACACCTACCGCAGCATGATCCTGAAGAAGTTCCCCGACCTGGTCCTCGACTTCGTGCACCACCCGGGCAACTCGTCGGGCGTGGTCGACGGCGCCGCCGCGATCCTGGTCACCAGCCCCGACTACGCAAAGGCCCACGGCCTCACCCCCCGGGCGCGCGTGCTCGCCACGGCGAACATGGGCGACGATCCCACCCTCATGCTCAACGCCCCCGGCCCGGCGGCCCGCAAGGTCGTCGCCCGTGCCGGGCTGACGCTCGACGACATCGACCTCTTCGAGGTCAACGAGGCCTTCGCCGTCGTGGTCGAGAAGTTCATCCGCGACCTCGAGATCGACCGCGAGAAGATCAACGTCAACGGCGGCGCGATGGCCCTCGGCCACCCGATCGGCGCCACCGGCTCGATGCTCATCGGCACCGTGCTCGACGAGCTCGAGCGCCGCGACCTCCAGCGCGGCCTCGTCACGATGTGCGCCGGCGGCGGCATGGCCCCCGCCATCGTCATCGAGCGCATCTGACGCCCGCCGTCTCCCACCCCGACACTCACAGTCCACACCGATAAGCAGAGGACAGACCGACCATGTCGATCGCGATCACCGAAGACCACCGAGCACTGGCCGACACGGCCGCCGACCTCCTCGCCAAGCGCGACGCCCGCGGCGCAGCCCGGGCGCTGCTCGAGGCTCCCGACGAGCCCCTGCCCGACCTCTGGAAGGACCTGGCGGGGCTCGGCTGGCTCGGCCTCCACATCCCCGAGGAGCACGGCGGCTCCGGCTTCACCCTCGAGGAGCTGGCGGTCGTGCTCGAGGCCCTCGGTCGGGCCGTGGCGCCCGGCCCGTTCGTGCCCAGCGTCATCGCCAGCGCGGTGATCGCAGCGGCCGGCGACGACGCCACCAAGGGCGACCTCCTGCCCGGCCTGGCCGACGGCTCCGTGGTCGGAGCCGTCGCGCTCGGCGGCGACGTCACCATCAGCGGCGGCACCGCCTCCGGGAACGCCGGCAACGTGCTCGGCGGCGGCCTGGCCCAGGTCCTGCTCGTCGCGTCGGGCGACGACGTCGCCGTCGTGAGGGTCGGCGACGGCGTCAACGTCGAGGTGCCGGCCAACCTCGATCCCACCCGCCGCACCGCTCGGATCACCCTCGACGGCGCGGCCGCCACGGTGCTCCCCGGCGCCCGGCAGACCCTCGTCGACCTCGCCCGCGTGATCCTGTCGGCCGAGGCCGCGGGCATGGCTCGCGAGTGCACGGAGATGGCCGCCTCCTACGCCAAGGAGCGCCTG
>DATCYI010000293.1:0-9928 GCA_036570385.1 Acidimicrobiales bacterium
GTCCCCACCGCCGCCTGAACGGCTCACCCCGCTGTCACGGAACTGCCGCCGGCAGCGGCGATTCGGTGACAGCACGCGGGCAGATGGGCCGCGCGCTCAGGCCGGTTCGACGATCGGGATCGGCTCCTCGCGGGGGCGTCGAGCCGTGCGCAGCGCGTCGATCCCCAGCGCGGCGAGTGCGATCCACACCAGGACGAAGCCGGCGAGGCGCTCGGGAGGCAGTGGCTCGTGGAACACGAGCACGCCGCACATGAGCTGCATGGTCGGTGTGAGGTACTGCAGCAACCCGAGCAGCGACAGGGGGATGCGGCTGGCGGCGGTGGCGAAGAGCAGCAGGGGGACCGCGGTCACCACGCCGAGGCTGACGAGGAGAGCGTCGCGCCCGCCGCTGCCGTCCAGGAACGCCGCCTCGCCCTGCACCTGGAGCACGACCATCCCGATGACGGCGAGAGGGGCCAGGACCGCGGTCTCCACCGCCAGCGACGTGGTGGCCTTCACCGGCACCGACTTCTTGATGAACCCGTAGGTGGCGAACGAGCAGGCCAGCGTCAGCGACACCCACGGCACGCGGCCGTAGGCGACGGTGAGCACCGCCACCGCTGCGACCGCGAAGGCGAGGGCGACCACCTGGAGGCGGCGGAGGTGCTCGCCCAGGACGACGATGCCCAGCGCCACGGTGATGAGCGGGTTGATGTAGTAGCCGAGCGCAGCCTCGACCACGCGCTCGGAGTTCACCGCCCAGATGTAGACGAGCCAGTTGATGGAGATGAACCCGGCAGCCAGCGCGAGGTTGCGCAGCCCGTTGGGGGTCGCTCGCACCGCGTCGAACCAGCGGCGGTCCCGGGCGATGACCAGCAGGGCGGTGACGACCACGAACGACCACACGACGCGGTGCAAGAGGATCTCGATGGCGTCGACGTCGTCGAGCTGGTGGAACACCAGCGGGAACAGCCCCCACAGGGTGTATGCGGCGGCACCGGCGACCGCCCCGAGGCGGTGCTCGGCGTGCTGCTCTGCGGGCGCGGCCGGTCGCCGCTCGGTCAGGGCCACGCGGGACCCTCGCCGTCGTCGAGATCCTCCTCGTCGACCTCGAGGTACCACATGTCGTTGCAGCCCCGGCACCTGTAGGTGACGACGTCGCCCACCTGCCACCCCATCTCAGGGGGCTCGAGCGGCATCCGATGGCAGGTGCTGCCGCAGTCCACGCAAACGATGGTGTCGGCGACGGCCATGAGCACAGTGTCCCGACTGCGGCACCGTGGGGCGAATCGAATCCCCGAGCGGTCAGGCCATCGCGTAGCGGGCGGCGGTGGCGGCAGCCTCGGCCGCCAGCGCGTCGCGCACCTCGATCGGATCGAGCACCTCGAGGTGGGAGCCGAACTGCAGCAGCTGGTGCACGGCCACCCACGGCGACTCCAGCTGGAGCACGGCGGTGCGCCAGCCGTCGTCGTCGACCTCGGAGGCCGATGCGAAGGCCTCCCTCACGGCCCCCGGCTCGAGGATGGAGCGGAGGTGCCACATCTGGTCCGCTCGCACCCTCACGGTGACCGCGATGGTGGGCCAGCTCTCGAAGAACGCGGCGGACGAGGCGGCCCACTGCTCGGCCAGGTCGAACCCCTCTGGCCGCTGCGCCGGCTCGTCGAGCGCCTTGGCGGACGTGACCCGGCTCACCCGGAACGTGCGCACGGACCGCGTGCGACCGGACAGGGCGACGAGGTACCAGACGCCCGCTTTGAGCACGAGCCCCAGTGGATCGACCGCGCGCCTCACCTCGCCGTCGCGCTTCGCGTAGCGCAGCTCGATCCGGCGCTCCTCCCACACCGCACGAGAGAGCGCCGCGAGGTGGGGGACGGGCTCCTCGCGAGCGAACCAGCCGGGGGCGTCGAGGTGGAAGCGCTCGCGCATGCGCACCGCCCGGCTCCGCAGCTCGGGTGGCAGGGCCGCGTCGACCTTGAGCTGCGCCGCGGCCAGGACCGTGCCCAGGCCGAGCTCCGAGGCTGCGCCGGGCAGACCTGACAGCGCGAGGGCCTCCGCCTCCTCTGCGGTGAGGCCGGTGAGACGGGTGCGGTACCCGTCGACCAGGCGTACGCCACCGCCCGGTCCGGCCTCTGCGTAGATGGGCACGCCGGCGCCGCTGAGGGCCTCGATGTCCCGGTAGATCGTGCGCACCGACACCTCGAGCTCGGTGGCGAGGCGAGACGCCGTCATCTTCCCGTTGGTCTGCAGGAGGAGCAGGAGCTGTACGAGGCGGCTGGCGCGCATGGGGTGACGATACGACCTGACCCTGACAGCGGCTGTCAGGGTTCGGTGCATACGTTGCTCGCATGGTGACGTTTCGAGAGCTCCAGACCGCCGCCCCCGCGATCGCGTCCTTCGCGGCCGAGCGCATCGCCGACACAGGCCTGTGCCTGGTGGGGACCACGCGCAGCGACGGCTGGCCCCGGGTCAGCCCGATGGAGCTGACGATCACCGACGGCCGGATCTACGTCGGCAGCATGCCGAACGCCGTGAAGGCCAAGGACCTCCAGCGCGACCCTCGCTGCTGCATCATCACCGCCCTCGCCGACAAGGACGACCTGGCGGGCGAGGTCAAGCTGTTCTGCGTGGCTCGCGAGATCGCCGAGGAGGCGGAGTGGGAGCGGATCCGAGCCCACTTCAAGGAGCTGAACGGTGTCGACGTCGGGCGTCCCGGCGACTCGCACATGTTCGAGCTCGGGATCGAGGCGGCGGCGTGGCAGAGGGTCGAGGGCGACGAGTGGCGCACCACCTCGTGGCGCGCGGGCGGAGCGATCCGCGAGCGGGTCCGCACCGGCGCGGTGGGCGAGTCGCGCGATCTCTGACCGGCCCGGCCGCTGAGGGCGGTACCGTCGGCCGCCGTGCGCGTGATCTCAGGGCTGGCTCGGGGCCGCCGCCTCGTCGCTCCCGAGGGAGACAGCACTCGACCGACGCCCGATCGCGTGCGCGAGGCCACCTTCAACGCGCTCGGCAGCCTCGGTGCGGTCGTCGACGCCGCGGTGATCGACCTCTTCGCCGGCAGCGGTGCCATGGGCATCGAGGCGCTGTCACGGGGAGCGGCACACGTCACCTTCGTCGACCGCGACCGGGCGGCGATCCGCGCCATCGAGGCCAACCTGGCGGCATGCGACCTGGCCGAACGAGCGACGGTGGTGTCCACCGGCGTCGAGCGGTTCCTCTCGGGCCTCGGCCCCGACCAGCGCTGGGACCTCGCGCTGATCGATCCGCCCTACGCCCACGACGCGGACGCGTGGCTCGACCTGCTCGACGCGCTGCCCGTAGACCTCGCCGTCCTCGAGTCGGATCGGCCCGTGGAGCCGCCGTTCGGCTGGGAGGTCCTCCGGGCCAAGAGGTACAGCGCCACCCACGTCGTCATCGCCGAGCGCACGCCGATCTGAGGGCGCCAGGGCGGCGGGGTGGTGAGCGGGAACGGCCACAGCGGTAGCGTGACCGTGTGACCAAGGTCCTGTATCCGGGGTCGTTCGATCCCATCCACAACGGGCACGTCGAGCTGATCGAGACGGCATCCCACCTCTTCGATCACGTCGTGGTCGCCACCATGCGCAACCCGCAGAAGGGCGAGCCGCTCTTCTCGCTGGAGGAGCGCGAGCAGATGATCGAGGAGTCGCTCAGCCACCTGCACAACATCGAGGTGGTGAGCTTCGCCAAGCTGGTGGTCGACCTGGCCGCCGAGGTCGGAGCCGACTTCATCATCAAGGGCCTGCGCTCCACCATCGACTTCGAGAGCGAGATCTCCCAGGCGCAGATCAACCTCAACGTGTCCGGCGTCCACACGCTGTTCCTCCCGTCAGCGTCGGCCAACTCCGCCATCGCGTCGAAGTACATCCGTGACATCGCCCGCTGGGGTGGCGACGTGTCGTCGATGGTGCCGACCGCCGTGGCCAAGCGACTCAACGAGAAGTACCCACGATGAGCGACGTGCACGACGACGAAGAGGGCGTCGACTACGCCGCAGAGCTCGAGCGCCCGCGGCAGCCGGGCTCCGACGTCGAGGTGATGCTGCGACGCCTGCACGACGTCGTCGGGTCCGCCCGGCCGATGCCGCTGTCGACGTCCGTGATGATCAACCGCGACGAGGTGCTCGACGCGCTCGACGAGATCATCGAGCGCCTGCCCGACCAGCTGCGCGCCGCTCGTTGGCTGCTGAAGGAGCGCGAGGAGTACCTCGCCAAGGTGCGCCGCGAGGGCGAGGACATCCTCAACCAGGCCCGCACCCGGGCCGAGCGCATGGTCCAGCGCACAGAGGTCGTCAAGGCCAGCGAGGCGCGGGCCCAGAAGATCCTCGACGCAGCGAACGAGCAGGCCGCCCAGATGCGCAACGAGGTCGAGGACTTCTGCGACCAGAAGCTGGCCAGCTTCGAGATCGTGCTCGAGCGCACCATGAAGATGGTGGGCGCGGGCCGGGCGAAGCTCCAGGTCTCGCTCACCCCCGACGACGTCAAAGGCGTCGGCAAGGGCGACCCCGACCCCGGTGACGACGACCAGGGCCCGCCAGCGATGTTCGACCAGGACCTCGGATGACCTCCACCACCCGGTCGCCGCTGCGGATCGGGATCACCGAGCTGCGGCGCCGGCCTGGCACCCAGCGCGAGGTCGAGGTCTCGGTGTCGGTCCCCGATCTCGCGATCACCACCGCTCGGGTCCCTGAAGGCGCCGAGGTCCACGTCGAAGCCGTGGTCGAAGCGGTCGAGGGGGGCATCACCGCGGTCGGCCGGGTCGAAGCCCCGTGGGAGGGGGAGTGCCGGCGCTGCCTCGAGCTCGTCACCGGCTCGCTCGACGTCGAGCTCCACGAGGTCTTCGAGCCGAACCCCACCGACGGCGAGACCTACCCGATCGAAGGCGACGAGGTCGACCTCGAGCCCGTCGTGCGCGACGCGCTGCTGCTCCACCTGCCGCTGGCGCCGCTCTGCCGCGAAGACTGCGCGGGTCCTGCTCCCGAGACGTTCCCCACCAGCGTCGAGGGCGAGGGCGACGACGACGAGGGCGAACGCCCGCCCGACCCGCGCTGGGCGGCGCTCGACGAGCTCAAGCTCGAGCCCTGAGGGCCGGGCCGTCCGACCAGGGTTCGACGCCGTCGCGGGCCTGCCGCTACCATCTCCCGGCTGCGCGATCGGCACCTGAGTCGCCGCGCACCCCCCGCACTCCCGCACCGAGGAAGACGTCATGGCCGTCCCCAAGAAGAAGACCTCCAAGGCCAAGAGCCGCATGCGTCGGGCCAGCGCCTGGCGCCTCGAGCGTCCCTCGCGCAGCCTCTGCCCGCGGTGCGGCGCCACCAAGGTGCCCCACGTGGTCTGCGGCAACTGCGGCTGGTACGCCGGCCGCCAAGCAATAGACGTCGACTGATCTTCGGTGCCTAAGCAGCTTTGATGCTTCCTGTTGCTGTTGACGCCATGGGGGGGGACAAGGCTCCTCATGACATCGTGGCTGGGGCTCAGCGGGCCGTCGCGGAGCTGGGCGTGCCGGTCGTGCTGGTGGGGCAGCCTGAGGTGCTCGATCCCATCCGCGGCGACCTCGAGGTGATCCCCGCCTCCGAGGTGATCCCGATGAGCGCGGATCCCGGGTCGAGCGTCCGCCGGATGAAGGACTCGTCGCTCGTGCGGGCCGCCGAGGCGGTGCGCGACGGCAAGGCGTCCGCCATGATCTCCGCCGGCAACACCGGCGCCACGATGGCTTCGGCCCTCCTGCGCATGGGCCGGATCAAGGGCGTGTCCCGCCCGGCCATCGCCACGCCGATCCCCGTCCCCGGCCACACCCCGACCGTCCTGCTCGACGCCGGCGCCAACGCCGAGTGCCAGGCCGAGTGGCTTCTGCAGTTCGCCCAGATGGGCGCCGCCTTCGCCCGCGATCGCTACGGCATCGCCGAGCCCCGGGTCGGGCTGCTCTCCATCGGCGAAGAGGCCTCCAAGGGCACGCCGCTGGTCAAGGAGACCAACGCACTGCTGGCCTCCTCCGACGCCCTGCGCGCCGCCGGCGCGACCTTCGTCGGCAACGTCGAGGGCCGCGACGTCATGACGCCCGACGTCGACGTGGTGGTGACCGACGGCTTCACCGGCAACGTCGTGCTGAAGACCCTCGAGGGCAGCATGCGCACGCTGGTGGGAGCGATCTTCGAGGCGTTCGGATCCACCCCGGAGACGCAGGCGGCCAGCGAGGTCCTCGTGCCCGCGCTGCTGCCCCTCTACGCCACCCTCGACCCCGACAACACCGGGGGCGCCATGCTCCTGGGCGTCGACGGTCTGTGCCTGATCTCGCACGGCTCGTCGTCCGACACGGCCATCGTCAACGCCGTCCGGGTCGCCAAGGAGCTGCTCGACGCCGGCATCGTCGACAGCCTCCGCGCCGCCGTCGCCTGACCCCGCCGGCGCGCACAAGCGCACAAAGTCGCGACGCCGGTATGCTCGCCGACGCCCCACCCACACACGCGCGCAGGAGTGACCGTGCCCGCCGAGACCCACGTCGAACGAGGACAGCCAATGGACCGCCAGCAGGTGTTCGAGCTAATCCGAGATCGGCTCGCCGACATCCTCGAGATCGAGCCTTCGGCCATCACCGAGGGCGCCAGCTTCAACGACGACCTCGATGCCGACTCCCTCGCCCTGATCGAGCTGGTCGAAGCCCTCGAAGAGGAGCTCGCTGAGCGCTCGGTGGGCTTCCGCATCGACGACGAGGACCTCGAGGACCTGAAGACCGTGCGCGACGCGGTCGACTACGTCGTCGGCCGGCTCTAAGAGGACAGGTCATCACCCTTCCGGTCCCCGGCCTCGTGCAGCTGGTCGAGCGCCTCGGCGTCGGCCTAGACCCCGACCTCCTCGCACCCGCCCTCGTGCACCGCTCGTGGTGCGCCGAGCACGCGGGCCACGCCTCCAACGAGAGGCTGGAGTTCCTCGGGGACTCGGTGCTGGGCCTGGTCGTGACCGACCACGTCTACCGGACGCACGAGGATCTCGCCGAGGGTGACCTCACCGAGATCCGCAAGACCGTGGTGAGCTCCGTGGCGCTGGCCGCGGTCGCCGAGGACCTCAAGATCGGGGACCACCTCCTGCTCGGCAAGGGCGAGGAGCTCTCCGGAGGTCGCCTCAAGCCCTCGATCCTCGCCGACGCCATGGAGGCCATCATCGGAGCCGTCTACCTGGCCGAGGGCCTCGAGGGCGCGACCCGGCTGGTGATGAGCATCCTGGGCACCCGCCTGGCCACCGCCCAGACCGACGGGGCCGACCACAAGAGCCGCTTCCAGGAGCTCGCCGCTCAGCTCGGCGCCGGCCCCCCGAGGTACGAGGTCGAGGCCTCCGGCCCAGACCACGCTCGCACGTTCCGCGTCGTGGCCATGCTCGACGGCGTGGCCCACGGCGAGGGCGAGGGCCGATCCAAGAAGCAGGCCGAGCAGGCTGCAGCGCGAGCCGCCGTCGAGTCGTTGACGACCGGCGGCCTCCCGGCGCAGCCGGCGGAGCCGACCATCGAACCGACAGGCGACGTGCCTGTCGCACACCAAGAGCACCTGAGGGAGACCCACCATGGCTGAGCTGCCCGAGCTGGAGACGGTCCGGCGCGAGCTGGAGAAGGAGGCCGTGGGCAAGCGCTTCAAGGCGCCGGAGGTGACGGGCGCGAAGGTCACCCGTCACAACGGCAACAAGAAGGTGTTCGCCTCCCGGCTCGAGGGCGCCAAGGTGAAGTCGATCGACCGCAAGGGTCGCCACCTCGTCGCCAACCTCGACAACGGCGAGCTGCTGGTGCTCCACCTCGGCGAGGGCGGCTACCTCGAGAAGGTGGCCCCGCGGTCCACCGCGCCCAAGGGGACAGCTGTCGTGTTCGCCTTCACGCAGGGCGGCTCTGTGCGCCTCGTCGACCCGAGCGGCACGGCCCAGACGTTCGTGGTCGAGGCCGGATCCCTCGCCGACGAGGTGGCTGAGATCGCTGCCGGCGGGCTCGACCCCGTTGCCGACGCCGTCTCGTGGACGACCTTCGCCCGCCTGCTGCTCGGCCGCAGCGTCAAGATCAAGACGTTCCTGATGGACCCTGAGGTCGTCGCGGCGATCGGCCCGATCTACAGCGACGAGATCCTCTGGGAGGCCGGGCTGCGCTACGACCGGATCTCGGATCAGCTCTCCTCACAGGAGATCCGCCGGCTCTTCCGTGCCCTGGTCGAGACGCTCCACGAGGCCGTCAAGCACCACGGCACCTCGCTCGACGACGTGCCGTTCGTCGACCTCTACGGCAAGCCCGGCAACTACCAGAACGAGCTGAAGGTCTTCGCCCGCGAGGGCGAGCCGTGCAAGCGCTGCCGCGCTCCGATCGCCAAGGCTCGCTTCTCGAACCGGCCGGTCTACTTCTGCGAGGCCTGCCAGGTCTAAGGGCCCGAGCGGGGCCAACCGCCCTCGCCTGGACCTGATGGGGGAGGAGGTGGCGCGGCGCGCTGGTCGCGCCGCCGTCGCCGCGCGCCTGCGAACAGCACCACGAGGCCGACCACGGTCCCCGGCAGCACCAGGCCCAGGAGCAGCAGCAAGCCGATCGCCCTGCCGAACCCCGCGCCGAAGCCCGCGGCGTTGTCCTCGCAGCCGCCGACGGTGCTGACCACGAGCACGACGTAGGCCGCCCTGGCCGTGGTCCCCCGCTGACCGCGCACGCTCCGACCTTGCCACACCGGCGGCCGCCATTGCCGCTCAATCGGGTGATACCCGAAGTAACGGTTGAAATCGGGCACGAAGTCACGGAGAGTGCCAGCGGGGCGGTCACCCTCTGCGGTGGCCAGCGGACAGAGGAGCACAGATGGCGGAGCGCAACACCGCTCGGTCGCGCGGCGCACGAGCGCTCGCGGCGGGCGCGACCCTGTGCTTCGCGCTCGGCACCACAGGCGCCGGAGCGCAAGGCGATGGACCCGGCCCGGCGCAGCCGCTGCAGGCGGCCGTCGATGGGGCCAACGGAGAAGGGCGCATCGAGACCCCCGGCCGCACCTGCGCCGAGGGCGGCACCGGCGCGTACTGGAACTACGACTACTCGGCGCCTCTCGCGCAGGGTGCCTTCTCCTACCAGCCCGGCGACCTGCGACTGCACCTGGCGCTCCACAGCGACTCGGTGCGGTTCCCCAACACAGAGGTGCCCGTGCTCGCGGAGGGCCCTCAGGCGTTCCTGCAGGGATCCGACAGCCACGCGAGCCTGGCCAACAGCAGGGGCACTGTCACCCTGCGGCTCCGCTCCGGCTCGTGCGACACCCCGACGCTCGGGTTCGACGGGGTCCACGCCAGCGGTTCCGGCACCTGGGAGATCGAGTCCGGCGAGGGCTCCTACCGGGAGGCGTCAGGCAGCGGCACCTTCGACCTCGCCGCCGACGTCGCCCCCGGCGCCGACAACCCGTTCGCCCTCCAGCTCGACGGTGACGTGGTGGTGCTCCAGCCCGAGCTCGACGTCGAGGTGCTCGGCAGCTACTGGGGCTCGCTCGGTACCGACTACCTGAGCCGGCGGGTCACCGTCGTCTACCGGGTCTCCAACGAAGGAGCAGGTGACGCCTTCGGTGCCGAGGTCGAGTCCATCACCTCGTCGACGGCGGGGGTCACGCCGATTGGCGGGACCCACCTGCCGCTCGGCGACCTGCCGGCCGGCGACAGCGAGGTCGTCGCCCTGCGGTTCCAGCTCGGCCTGCTCGGCCCGTGCCAGCTGGTGATCCTCAACTGCGCCTTCTCGACCCAGACGGACGTGTCGTGGACGGATGCCCTCGACACGTCCCGCCCTGCGTCCGCCACCAACGCGGCCTCGGCCCCGAACCTGCCACCCCCGCTGTGATGGGAGCCTCCATGCAGAAGTTCCGCTCGTTCGGGTCGTGGGCGCTGCGCCACCGCGCCATCAGCGCGGCCGGCGCCGGCGGCGTCGTCGCCGCTGCCGTCCTCTTGGCCGGCCCGCA
>DATCYI010000294.1:0-6615 GCA_036570385.1 Acidimicrobiales bacterium
GCGACGGCTGGCGCCGATTCCTGGGCGCCGTCCACCTCGGCGTCGACAAGCTCCGCCGCGACCCGGCTGCGGCGATCAACGTGCTCCTCGTCGGCTTCGCCTACCAGATCGTCCTCGTGCTGGCCGCGGTGGCGGCCGCTCAGGCCCTCGACCTCGATGCGGCCGGGCTCACCGCGCTGCTCGCCTTCTTCCCAGCCGTGGCCATCGCCCAGGTGCTGCCGATCGGCATCTCGGGGCTCGGTCTGCGGGAGGGCGCCTTCGTGCTCTTCCTCGGCCCGCTCGACGTCACCAGCGAAGAGGCCATCGGACTCGGCCTGCTGCTCTACCTGCTGAACCTGGGCGTGAGCCTGCTCGGCGCACCCGCCTTCGCCGTCGGCGGGCGATCCGGTGCCGGCACCTCCGACCCTGTGGCTGCTGCGCCTTGACCGGGCAGTGACGCCCTCGCCTGCTAATCCATCGGGGATGCCCGCGTCCGTCACCGCCGACCCCGCGGAGGCCCGCGCGCCCGAACCGGCCGATCGCGGCAGGCTCCGCTGGTGGAAGGAGGTGCTCTTCGGCGCCGCCGTCTACGCCATCTACTCCGCCGTCCGGAACCAGTTCGGATCGGCCGGCGGCGATCCCGGCCCCGCCTTCGAGCACGCCCGCCAGATCATCCGGCTGGAGGAGGCGATCGGCCTCTACGTGGAGCCGAGCATCCAGTCCTGGTACCTCGACCTGCCGGCCGACGGGCTGATCCGCGCTTGGAACGTCTTCTACGGCATCGCCCACTTCCTGGTCACCTTCGTGGCGCTGGTCTGGCTGTTCCGGAGCGACCCGCGGCGCTACCCGCTGTGGCGCAACACGCTCGCGCTCACCACCTGCGTGGCCGTGATCGGCTTCGCGGCGTACTCGCTCATGCCGCCACGCCTGCTCGACGACCCCGGGGAGTTCGGCGCCTGCCAGATCTACGCACCCGACGCGGCCTCCGCAGCCGACCCCGGCGACCTCAGCTCGCCGGACTGCGACCGCTACGGCTACGTCGACACGATCGCCCGCTACGGCGGCTGGATCTCCTTCGGCAACGAAGGCATGAAGGACGTCTCCAACCAGTACGCGGCCATGCCTAGCATGCACATCGGCTGGTCGACCTGGAGCGCGCTGGTGCTCGTCCCGCTGCTGCGACGGCGGTGGGCGAAGGTCCTCGCGGCGCTCTACCCCGTGGTGACCTTGGTGTGCATCGTGGTGACGGGAAACCACTACTGGGTCGACGGGATCGGCGGCCTGCTGTGCCTGGGCGCCGGCTTCCTGATCGCCAAGGCGATCACCGGGCGGCGCCGGGCGTCGGTGGTGCCGCCCGCCGTGGCCGACGTGCGGGGCTAGCGCAGCGCTAGCGCGGCGTCACTCGCCGTCTTCGTCGTCGCCCTCGGTCTGGGCGTCGACCTCTTCCTCGACCTCGTTGCCCAGGGAGTCGACCGTCTCCTGGCCGTCCTGGATCTCCTCGTCGGTGGTGCCACCGTCGCCGTCCTCGTCTGAGCAGGCGCCCACCGCCCCGAGGGCGAGGAGGGCGGAGAAGGACGCGGCGGCGATGCGAGCTGTGGTCATGCCGCCTCGGCTACCCCTCTCGCACGACCTCGAACCTTCACCGGGTCACGCTTCGTGGGCGGGCTCCCACCAGATGGGACGGCCGTGGAACCCGGCGGTGGCGAGGACCTCGTCGCTCGCCCCAGGCCAGCGGGTGAGGCGAAGCTCAGCGCGGTCACCCGCAGGCTCCATCCGCAGCCAGGCGAGGGGCGCTGCCGCGGTCGCGGAGCGCCCGGCGGTGTCGATGGTGGCGCGCACCCGCTGGCGATCGGATGCTGACAGGTACTGCAGCACGATCGTGTGCGTGACGACCGTCGCCACCCCCTCCACGGGCGACGCCAGCGCTGCCGCGACCCAGTCGGGCCCGTTGGCTCGCTCCACCACCACAGGCACCCGCTCAGCGACCCGGCCGGCGGCGCGCAGGCGGTCGATGCGGTCCATCTGGTCGGGCCACGTGTAGGCGAGGAGCGTGGTGAGGCCCTCGTCGCTCGTGGCGTCGATCGGGTTGCGATCGCAGCCCCGTCGCTCGGCCACCTCGAACCGCTCCGGCAGGTCAGGACGATGAGGCCCCTGCCACATGCCTGCGAACCGCACCGGACTGTCCGGGTCGCCGGACACTCGGCCGTCGATCTCGTAGCGGTAGTGGTCGAAGCGCAGGTTGAGGCCGGCGCTGGCTCCCATCTCGAGCACCCTCAGGGGCAGCCCTGTCGAGCGCGCCACCTCGGCGTACCCACCCGCGAGCACCGCGGAGCGGCCGACCTCGTTGGTCTGCACGCCGTCGTCGATGCGGTCTGCCAGTTCCTCGCGGTGCGCCTCGAGGGTGGCCAGGAAGGCCTCCGCCACGCCGGGGCGCTCCGCGTCGCCTCCGGCAGACGGGTAGTGAGCCGCCAGCTGCGGGGCGCGGCCCTCGAGCACGATCCGGTGGACGGCGCCGAGCAGCCGCAGGGCCAGCGCCGACCCGAAGGGATCGGAGCCGCGTCCAGACAGCAGCTGGGCGCAGATGCCATCGGCGCGGAGATCGGCGGCGACGCCGTCGAGGATGGTGGCGTAGAGCGGCGAGCCCGCCCGAGCGCACCCGTCGGCCTGGAAGCGGACGACCTCCAGCACCTCGTGAAGGTCGTCCCGCGCGGCCACGGGCGGGAACCTACCGGAACGGCTGCGTGGTCTCCCGGGGAGGTGGCCGGGTACCGTGGGACCCTCACCGATCCCCGCGACGGGGGTCGACCGCGACTTCGCTCGGAGCCCCAAGCGCCCCATGCTCCTCGACTCGATCAACGGCCCCGCCGACCTGCGTGCGCTGTCCTACGAGCAGCTCGACGAGCTGGCCGTCGACATCCGCCAGTTCATCGTCGACGCCATCGAGCAAGCGGGCAGCGGGCACCTCGGCTCCAACCTGGGCGCCGTCGAGCTGACCCTGGCCCTGCACAGGGTGTTCGACTCGCCGCGCGACATCCTGCTCTGGGACACCGGCCACCAGGCCTACGTCCACAAGATCCTCACCGGCCGCCGGGCCGACTTCGCCACCCTGCGCAAGGAGGGTGGCCTGTCCGGCTACCCGAGCCGGGCCGAGTCGGAGCACGACTGGATCGAGAACAGCCACGCGTCGACGGTGATCAGCTACGCGCACGGCCTCGCCGTCGCCCAGGAGCACGAGCGAGGCGAGGGCCGTCGCGTGGTCGCGGTGCTCGGCGACGGTTCGCTCACCGGCGGGATGGCCTTCGAGGGCCTCAACAACCTCGGGCACTCGGGCAAGAAGGCGATCCTGATCCTCAACGACAACGGGCGCTCCTACGCGCCCACCGTGTCGAAGCTGGGCGAGAGCCTCGCTCGCCTTCGGGTGAACCCGAGCTACGTACGCAACCGGGCGCGGCTCGACCGCCTGCTGCACGAGGTCCCGCTGGTCGGTTCGCACCTGGAGCGGAGCCTCGACGGCTTCGTCGCCGCGGTGCGCGAGGTGTTCGAGCCGCCGGCGTTCTTCGAGACGCTGGGCGTCCGCTACACCGGCCCCTTCGACGGCCACGACGTCGAGGGCATGGAGAAGGCGCTGCGCCACGCCGCCGAGTTCGACGGCCCGATCGTCGTCCACGTGGTCACCCAGAAGGGCCGCGGCTACGCGCCGGCGGAGAACGATCACATCAAGCACCTCCACGACATCGGCATGCCGAAGCCCGGCACCTACACCGCCGCTTTCACCGAGGCGATGATCAAGGAGGCCGAGGCCCGACCCGAGCTGGTCGCCATCACCGCGGCGATGCCCGACTCCACCGGGCTCCTCCCCTTCGGCGAGCGCTTCCCGGGCCGCATGATCGACGTCGGCATCGCCGAGCAGCACGCGGTCACCTCCGCGGCGGGCATGGCGATGGGCGGGCTGCGACCGGTCGTCGCCGTCTACGCCACGTTCCTCACCCGCGCCATCGACCAGCTCACCTACGACGTCGGGCTCCACGGCATGCCCGTCGTGTTCTGCCTCGATCGAGCCGGCATCACCGGCGACGACGGGCCCTCGCACCACGGCGTGCTCGACATGGCTCTCGTCACCAAGGTGCCCGGCCTCACGCTGTTCGCACCGTCGAGCTACCAGGAGATCGGTCAGATGCTCCACGACGCGCTCGACCTGTGCGACGGGCCGGCTGTGATCCGCTACCCGAAGACCGCGGCGGTGTCGGTCGACCCGCACGAGGTCGGCGCCGGGCTCCAGGGCCGCAAGGTGCGCGAGGGACGAGACCTGTGCTTCCTCGCGGTCGGCAAGATGCTCGCCGCGGCCAAGGAGGCGGCTGAGACGCTGTCGGCCGAGGGCATCGAGGCCACCGTCTGGGACGTGAGGGTCGTGCCGCTCGACCCGGCGATGATCGCCGACGCCGCCGAGCACCCGATCGTGATCACCATCGAGGACGGCATCCGCGAGGGCGGCGTCGGCTCGATGGCCGCCGACGCGATCGCCGAGCACGTCACCGACGCCACCCCACCGCGCGTCCGTGTGCTCGGGATCCCCAAGGAGTACCTCGATCACGCCAAGCCCGACGCCATCCTGAAGCACGTCGGCCTGGACGCCGAGGCCCTGGCCCACCAAGCAAGAGCCCAAGTAGCCGCACTCAGGGCCTAGGTCCCGAGCCGCCTTGACCTTCCCCCAGCGGAGGCACCCGACCCAGCGGCCTTAGGATCGCCGCCGATCGGGGGGACGACAGCTCCCCCCCGTCTTGATGTCCTCTGGAGGACGGGGCGGGGGTCATGCAAAGGGGGCGGAGCCCCCTTGTGGGCGAATCAGTAGAAGGGGTTCTCGCCGGCGGCGTGGTCGGTGGTGTCGATCACCTCGGTGATCTCGGGGATCGACTCCTTGATCGACTTGGCGATGCCCTCGCGCAGGGTCATGGCCGAGACGGCGCAGCCCTGGCAGCCGCCGCCCATGGTGACGTAGACCGTTTCGCCCTCGACGCCCTTGAGCTCGGCGAAGCCGCCGTGGGCCGCGAGGGAAGGGTTGATCTGCTGGTCGAGGAGCTGCTGGACCTGCTCGGCGACCGAGCCGGTGAGCTCGAGGTGCTTGCCCTCCAGCGGGTTCGGGCGGTTCGGGTTGCGCAGCACGAGGCCGGCGCCGCCACCGGCGGGCACGTCGAGCGTGGCGCCCTGGAGCTTGTCGATGCTCTCGGCGGGAACGGTGACCGGCAGCTCGCCCTGGTGGTAGAGCGCGTCGTCGGCCGTGGCCTCGGCGATCGGGTCGAAGGTGAGGTCGTAGGCGTACTCGACGCCGTTGGTGCCGGTGACCTCGACGCGCAGCGCCAGCGACGCTGGGTCTTCTTCCTGGGTGCGCAGCTCCATGATCCGGGCGATCGCCTCGGGGGTGACTGTGAAGACGACGAGCTCAGTGGTGGCATCGACCATGGGATCAGGCTAACGAGTGGGCTTGTGACCGACACCAACAACGCTTCCACCGAACCCAACGAGGGCCACGGGCCCGAGGTGCTCTACGAGGTGGCCGACCACGTGGCCACCATCACGCTGAACCGTCCGCACCGCCGCAACGCGATCTCGGTCGTGATGCTGCAGCTGCTCAGCGAGCTCTTCACCCGCGCCGACGACGACGGCGATGTCCGCGTCGTTTTGCTCACGGGTGCAGGCAAGGGCTTCTGCTCGGGGCTCGACCTGAAGGACGCGATGGCCGGCACCGGCATCGGCGGCGGCGGTGGAGGTGGGGGCGGCACGGCCGGCTTCATGCAGACCCGCAACCTGCCAACGGTCATCCTCCAGGAGATGGACACGCCGGTGATCGCGGTGCTGAACGGCGCGGCCGCCGGCTACGGCCTCGACCTGGCGCTGGGCTGCGACATGCGGTTGATCGCGTCGTCGGCGAAGCTGCTGCCGGGCTTTGCGAAGCGCGGCGTGGTGCCCGAGTCGGGCGGCACCTGGTACCTGCCCCGCCTGCTCGGCTGGGCCAAGGCCGCCGAGATCTCGTACCTCGGTCGCGACCTCGACGCCGAGGAGTCGGAGCGGATCGGGCTGGTGAACAAGGTCGTGCCCGACGACGAGCTCATGTCGCTGGCACGCGAGTGGGCGCTGGAGATCGCCGGCAACGCACCGCTGGCGATCCGGGCCATGAAGCGCCTGTTCCGCCACGGTCAGACGCAGGACTTCGCCAGCCACAGCCACCACGTGCTGCTGCAGACGATGCAGCTCTTCGGCACCAAGGACTTCCAGGAGGGCGTGGTCAGCTTCATGGAGAAGCGCCCGCCCGAGTTCCGCGGCCGCTGAGGGCCCTGAAGCTCCCATCTGGCGGGGAATGGCCATCGGTGTCATGGCTGGCACGGACCAGCAGAACCGGTCCAAATGACCCAGTCGATTGGGTCGATCGGCTCTAGTGGCGCAGGCCCGGAACGTGGCCTACTTGTGGAGCGGTGACCACCGGAAGCTTGGAGGGACCGTCGGGTTGAAGGCCGATCTGCGCCGGTTCTGCTGGCCGCGGTCGGCGTTCGGGCCGAGCCTCGGCGGGCGGGGCTCGGCCACCCACGCCCGCCCTCTGCGGCGCAGTCAGCCGCTCTCGAGCTCCGCGCCCAGCTCCAGCCA
>DATCYI010000295.1:0-2579 GCA_036570385.1 Acidimicrobiales bacterium
CTGGCGCGGCACCGGACGGGCCAGCAGCGCCGGCACAGCAGCCACCGACAGGCGCCACACCCCCTCGAGGTTGACGCCGACCATCGTCGCCCAGGCCGCCTCGCTCGTGCACCACGTGGGGTCGCCGCCGACGATGCAGCCTGCGGCCGCCACCGCTGCGTCGAGCCCACCGAAGCGCTCGACCGCCGTCGCCACCGCCGTGTCGAGGGCACTCTGGTCGCGCACGTCGGCCACAGCCGCGACGGCCCTGCCCTCGGCGCCGCCGCAGTCCGCGACCACCTCGTCCAGCTGCGCCCGGGTGGCCAGCGGGTAGGGCAGGTCGGGATCGTCGGCGCAGCGGTCTACGAGCACCAGCGACCAACCTTCGGCTGCCAGCATCCGCGCCACCGACGCGCCGATGCCCCGCCCGGCACCGGTGACGATGGCGACGCGTCCCACTGTCGTGGCCCGGCTACTCGGGGGCGCCGGGGGTGACGCTGAAGCCGTCGGGCACGATGACGTCCTCGGGGGTGAGATCGGCGAGCGATGCCTTGCTCAGGCCGAGCATCGTGGCGTCGACACCGCCGCGGATGACGTCGAGCACGTTCTCCACGCCCGCCTGCCCGTTGGCGGCCAGACCCCAGAGGTAGGCCCGGCCGAGCATGACGGCGCGGGCACCGAGCGCCACCGCCTTCACGACATCGGTGCCGCGGCGGACGCCGCCGTCGAGGACGATCTCCATGTCGTCGCCGATCGCGGCCTTGATGCCGGGCAGCACTCGGATCGGAGCGGGGGTGGTGTCGATGTTGTTGCCGCCGTGGTTGGACACTGAGATGCAGTCGGCGCCGAGGTCGCGGGCCCGCAGGGCGTCGTCGACGCGGATGACGCCCTTGATCATCATCGGGCCCTCCCACTGCTCGCGCAGCCAGGCCAGGTCCTCCCAGGTGGCGGGCGGCGTGGTGGCCCACTCGCCATACGCCTCGAAGAACGTGGGGGCGATGCCACCGTCCACGACCATGTTCGGCACGGTGAGGTCGGGCAAGCGCTTCTGCTTCGCCCAGTCGGACAGCCAGCGCGGGCGCAGCGCGACTGCCGGGGCGTAGCGCCGCACGGCCTCCCAGTTGATGCGCTCGGGGATGAACGGGCTGCCCCAGTCGCGGCCGTGGGAGAACGACCAGTCGAGGGTGACGATGAGGCCGGCGACGCCGGCTCGCTTGGCCCGGTCGAGGCGCTGGTGCATGTGGTCCTTGGTACCGCACCAGTAGATCTGGAAGAAGGTCTGCGGGTTGGCCTCGACCACCTCCTCCACCGGCTTGCTGGCGAACGAGCTGAGCCCCATGGCCGTGCCACGTGCGGCCGCGGCCCGGGCCACCGCCACCTCGCCGTCGGGGTGGACGGCCTGCACACCGGTGGGCGAGATCATCACCGGCATGGAGATCGGCTGGCCCATCACGCTGGTGGCCAGCTCACGGGTCGGGGGCTTGTTGGCGACCTCGGGTGCGAGCCCGAGCTGGGCGAACGCGTCGAGGTTGCCGTCGCGCGAGACGCCCGACTCCTGCCCTGCCATGAGGGCGCCGTACACCGGTGCCGGGAGGCGCTTCTTGGCCCGTCGCTGCGCCTCTGCGACCGTCTCGAACCACGCGTTTGCCATGCTGCTCCCCTTGTCTGCGATCAGCTTGCGATAATAATTGCACCCAGTGTCAAAGTCGACATCAGCGCCGGGGCGACCGCCCGTGACCTCTCGCTCGGAGCTGGAGCGGGTCGCCCTCGAGCTCTTCGCGGAGCGGGGCTTCGACGCCACCACGGTCGACGCGATCGCGGACGCCGCCGGCATCTCGCGCCGCACGTTCTTCCGCTACTACCCGTCGAAGAACGACGTCGTCTGGGGCGACTTCGAGGTGCAGCTCGACGCGATGCGGGCCTGGCTGGCCGCGGCCGACGACAGCCGGACCGTGCTCGCCGTCCTCTCGGACGCGGTCGTCCGGTTCAACTCGCTGCCGCCCGAGGCGGCGCGCGCCCACCGCCAGCGCATGTCCCTTATCCTCCACGTGCCGGCCCTCCAGGCCCACAGCAACCTGCGCTACGCGGCCTGGCGCGCCGTCGTGGCGGAGTACGTCGCACGGCGGACGGGAGCAGGGCCGGAGGACGCGCTGCCGCAGCTCGTCGGCCACGTGGCGCTCGGTGCCGCCGTCGCCTCCTACGAGCGCTGGCTCGCCGACGAGTCGTCCGACCTCTCATCGCTCATGGCCAGCTCCTTCGCCGAGCTCTCCGCCGGCTTCCCGACCGTGAACGACCCGAGGCAATAGGTTCCGATCGCGCGGGCATGAGGCAATGAGTTCCGCATGCGGAACCCATTGCCTCGGGCTGCTCCAGATGGAACCTATTGCCTCGCGTCGACGTGTCGGTCAGGTGGGCCAGCGTGATGCGACGGCGCTGGTGAGCTGAGCGGAGAGGTCGGCGAGGAGGTCGTGGCCCTCGGCGGCGGAGGCGCCCCTCGGGTCGCCGAGCACACCGTTGGCGCTGACCGCCGAGACGCCGCCCGCCCGCAGCTCGGGGAGGATCGCGCCGAGCGGGCGGGTGTCGCCGGGCTCGGCGAGGTC
>DATCYI010000296.1:0-9663 GCA_036570385.1 Acidimicrobiales bacterium
GTAGCGCGTGAGGGACTCGGGTCCCGGCAGGTGCCACGGGCCCGACCGGTCGCCCTCGTCGAGTGCTGTGATCCGCCACACCGCTTCGGCCAGCTCGGACGCGAGGGCTGGCTGGCGGAGCTCGTCGTGGAACCACACGCTGCGCTCACGGTTCCGCACACCGGCGCGGATGGCGCCGACGATGTGATCCTCGGGATCTAGGGAGATGATCAGCGGCAGGCGGACGATCGCTGCAGCTGGAGCTTCCTCCGCGACCAGGGCCTCGGCCCTTGCCTTCCACGACCCGTAGTCCAAGATCGGGTCGGGGCGGTCCTGCTCGTCGCGTGGCTCGCCGTCTCCGCAGAACACGGCGTCGCTCGAGATGTGGATCAGCTCCGCGCCCACCGCACTAGCCGCCCTGGCGACGTTGTGCGTGGCTCCGACCACCGATGCTTCGTCGCGTGCGTATGCGGCGTGGACGACTAGCGACGGCCGGGCCCGCTCGAGCGCGGATCTCACCTGCTCCGCGCTCCGGAGGTCGGCCTGCACCTGTGGCGCGTCGTCCAGCAGAGTGCGGTGGACCACGCTCACCACCGATGCACCGGGCGGCGCAGTCCGGCGCAGCCAGGTGCCAAGGACACCGGCCGCGCCAGTCAACAGCACCGTCCCGTCGGCCACCGGGTCACGCTACGAGATCCACTGCGGCCGCCGTCGCGCCGAACCACTGCGAGCGCCAGCTCGAGTGGTCTTGCCAAGCCAGCAAGACCCATTGCTGCTGGCTGGACTGCTCCTTACCCTCGTGTGCATGGACGAGAACGGACACAGGCACGAGGGTGAAGAGCGCTTCGGCGCTGAAGGACAGGCGGCCGAGTGGGACGCCCGGTACTCCGAGAAGGAGGGCTCGATGTGGAGCGGGCGGCCGAACGGGCGGCTCGTAGCCGAGGTCGAGGAGCTGGCTCCCGGGCGAGCGCTCGACGTCGGCTGCGGCGAGGGCGCCGACGCCATCTGGCTGGCCCAGCGGGGCTGGACGGTAACGGCCATCGACGTCTCCGACCTGGCGGTGCGCCGGGCCCAGGAGGCTGCCGCGGCAGCGGACGTCGAGGTGGAGTGGCTCAGCGGCGACGCCTTGCGGACACCGCTGCCCGCCCGCTCGTTCGACCTGGTGTCGGTGCAGTACCCGGCGCTGCCCAAGGCCGCCGGCGAGGGCTCCGCTCGAGCGCTGCTCGACACGGTCCGGCCGGGCGGGATCCTGCTCGCCGTCTACCACGACCTCGACGACGAGCACCGGGAGCTCATGGCTTCCAACGGCCACGATCTTGCCGACTACTACGGCGACGAGGACCTCGCCGCGCTCCTGGGTGACGACTTCACCGTCGAGCAGCACGCGGTCGTGCCCCGGCTCGACCCGCCGCCGGACCACAAGCACATCTCCGACATCGTGCTCCGCGCCCGCCGCCGCTGACGCAGCAGCGCAGCCGATTCGCTGAGTAGCGTCCTCGGATGGCCGAAGAGCTGGTGCCGATCTTCCGGGTGGAGGATGGACGCGCCGCGGCGGCCTGGTACGAGCGGCTGGGGTTCGCGGTGATCGGTGAGCACCGCTTCGAGCCGCACCTGCCGCTCTACCTGTTCCTGCGCCGCGGCGAGGTGCATCTGCACCTCTCCGAGCACACCGGCGACGCTCCGCCGCGTTCCCTCGCCTACTTCTACGTCGACGACGTCGACGCGATCGCGGCTGAGCTCGGCGTCGACGTCGACGAGCAGCCGTGGGCCCGCGAGATCGAGGTCAGCGACCCCGCCGGCAACCGCCTCCGCATCGGGACGGTGACCGAAGCGTCCTGAGCACCCGTCCGCCCGAGTCCTCAGGGCTCCGGGCTCAGGGCTCGGGCAGCTCGAAGTGCTCTTCGCGCAGGGCGAAGGCCTGCTTGGTGCCGACCTGGGCGCGGGTCTTCACGAAGTTGTACTCGCCCTCGTCGAACTGGAGGTTCGTGCCGAAGGCGTGGAAGAGGTAGCTGGCCGTCTCCTCGCCTTGGTACGCCTGCGTCTGCTCGACGAGGCGGAAGGCCTCCTTGGCGATGACGATGCCGTCGGCCGGCATGCGGGCGACCTTGCGGGCCCACCAGTCGGCCTTGGCGGTGACTGCGTCGTCGTCGACGATGTCGGTGAACACCGACAGGTGGTCGAGCTCGCCGGCCTCGATCGAGTCGCCGGTCAGCAGCAGGCGCCGGGCCAGGTTGGGGCCGAGCCGGTGGAAGAACATGTGCAGGCTGCCGAGGGCCGGGCCGAGCATGCGGGTGGCGGGCATGCCCACCTTGGTGCTGCGCCCCACGACCGAGATGTCGGCCATCAGCGCCAGCTCGAAGCCGCCGCCCAGCGCGTAGCCGGCCACCTCGGCCACGGTGACCTTCGGGTAGCCGAGGAAGCCGTGGTAGAAGTCGAACGTCTTGCGGTCGACCGACAGTCGCCGCCGCTGGCTCGGTCGCCGCGGCTTGCGAGGCTGCTCGCCGTCGGAGCCGTTCTCGCCGGCGGAGCCGTTGCTGTCGTACCAGGCGTAGGCGTTGCCCATGTCGGCACCGGTGCTGAACACGCCGCCCTCGCCGCGCAGCAGCACGACCTTGATGGCGTCGTCGAGCGCGAGGTCGTCGAGGTATCGGCCGAGCAGCTCGCGCATCGCCGGGTCGTAGGAGTTCCGGCGCTCCGGGTTGTTGAGCGTCAGACGAGCGATGCCAGTCGTCTCATCACGCTCCAGCAGTACGCGGTCGTCGCTCACGAGGGGTCCTTTCACCGAGCCGGCCTCGATCTCCTACGTTATAACCTTTAGAGGTTTCTCGGCGAACGGAGCAGCCGCTGCAGCGCACGCTTGTCGACCTTGCCGGTGGCGAGCATCGGCACCGTCGCCGGATCGTCGGTGAGGACCCACACGGTCGGCACCTTGAACGCGCTCAGCCGCTCGCGCAGCGCGGCCTCCAAGTCGACGAGGGCGAGCTCGCTGACCACCAGCGCGCCCACCTCTGGCCGGCCTTCGCTGCCGGGCACGTCGGCGACGTGGGCCTGGCGCACACCTGGCATCGACCGGAGGGCCGCCTCCACCTCTGACGGGTACACGGTGGCTCCCTTCACCTTGAACATGTCGTCGACCCGGCCGGAGAACCACAGGTAGCGGTCCGAGTCGAGGCGTCCGAGGTCGCCGGTGGGGTACCAGCCGTCGGGCGTGAACACCGCCGAGCGGGGGCGCCCACAGATGCCGCGCATGATGTGCGAGCCCCGCAGCTGGATCTCGCCCGGCTCGCCGGCGACGACCTCGGCCCCGCTGTCGGGGTCGACGATCCGCACCTCCACCCCGTCGAAGGGCCGGCCGCAGCTGCCGTGGGCGGCTGGCGGGAGGTCGACGTCGAGCGCCGCGCCGGCATAGGGCCCGAACGACTCGGTCATCCCGAACAGGTTGGCTCGGGCTCCAGGAGCAGGGCGGCGCTCCAGCGGGAGCACGGCGGGGAGGCTGGCGTCGCTCAGCGTCGAGAGGTCGGCTGCGGCGAAGCCTGGGTGGGCGGCGAGCCGGGCCGCCTGGTCGGGCCAGCCCCGGAAGAGCGTGACGCGCTCTCGTTCGAGCAGGGCCAGCGTCCGAGTCGGCTCGGGCTCCGCCTCGGTGAGGAGGGTGGCTCCGGCGAGCAAGGCGCTGACCAGCCCACCAGAGAAGCCACCGGTCCAGAACAGGGGCATCGGGATGTAGAGCACCGAACCTCGCTCCACCCGCCTGGCGCCGAGACCCGAGGCGGTGGCTCGCAGCGCGCTGCCGTGGGTGTGGATGGTGCCCTTCGGCAGGCCACGGCTGCCCGACGTGAACAGGATGACCATGTCGTCCGCGGGGCCAACCCGGTCGCCCAGGGCATCGACGAGCTCGGCCTCGACGGAGGCGGTGGGCAGCTCGTCCGATAGCCAGACGGCTCGCAGGTTCGGCGCGGCGGCATGGCGGTGGCCGGACCGCAGAGCGGCCATCAGGCCTGGCGCGGCCTCCTCGATGTCGTCGAGATAGCGCCGACCACGGAACGCGGCGGCGCTGATCAGATGCGTCAGGGATGCCGCCTGCACCTGAGCGAGGAGCTCGGGCGGGCGCAGGAGGGTGCTGAGCGGCACGAGGGTGGCGCCGACGCGCGTCACCGCCAGGGCGATCTCCACCCAATCGATGCCGTTGGGCGCGAGCAGCCCGACACGGGACGACCGCTCGACGCCAGCGGCGACCAGCCTCGCTGCGACGGCTCGGCTGGCGCGGTCGAGCTCGGCGTGGGTGACGGAGGCTTGCTCGGTGACGACGGCGCGCTCACCGCCGAGCTCGGATCTGTTGCGAGCGAGCAGCGCGGGGATCGTCGCCGGCAGGGGCGGCTCAGGCACCGCCGAACAGGTCTTTCAGCGCCTGAGAGTCGAGCTTGCCGCTGGAGAGCATCGGCACGTCGGCGTCGCTGAGGAACAGGTAGCGCCTCGGCACCTTGTAGGCCGACAGGTGCTCGCGCAACATCATGCGCAGCTCGTCGACAGCGGGCGCGCTGCGGTCGGGCGGCACCCGCACGGCGGCGGCCACGACCTGCCCTCGCTCGGCGTCGTCGAGGCCGAGAGCGTGGGCCACGAGCCCCGTCGCATCGGCGATCGCTGCCTCGACCTCCCGCGGCGCGACGTTCGCCCCTGCCGTCTTGATCATGTCGCCGTGGCGGCCGGTGAAGTAGTGGAAACCGTCTGCGTCGACGTGGAACAGGTCGCCGGTGCGGTACCAGCCGTCGGCCGTGAACGTCTCGTGGCGCTCGCGCCCGTAGTAGCCCTCCATCAGAGCCGGACCGCGCAGCCAGAGCTCGCCCACCTCACCTGCGGCGAGGTCGGCGCCGGAGTCGGGGTCGACGATCCGCGTCTCGAGCCCGGGCACGGGACGGCCGAACGAGCCGCGCCGGTGCTCGGGCTGGTCGCCCTCATCGTCGCTGGCCAGGCAGACGCTGCCGGTCTCCGTCATGCCGAGCATGTTGTGCCGCAGCTCCGGATCGGACGGGCGCACCCCCTCGGGCATGATCGGCCAGAGGTTGCCCCGCCGGATCGACGACAGGTCGCGGCCCGGGAACGACGGGTCCTTGGCCAGGTGGGCGACGCCGGCCGCGAAGCCGTTCACCATGGTGGGACGGGTGCGCTCGAGCAGGTCGAGCGTGGCCGACGCGTCGGTGGCGTTCGAGCACACGAGCGTCGCCCCGGCCACCAGCGTGCCGAGCAGCGAGTAGGCGAAGCCGCCGATCCAGAAGAACGGCGAAGCCGAGTAGAGGATCTCGTCTTCGTCGTAGCGCCGCAGCTCGTTGAGCACTCGCAGGTGCTCGATGAGCGGCCCGTGCTGGTGGATCACGCCCTTGGGCCGGCTGGTCGAGCCCGACGTGTGCACGATCACCATCCGGTCCGACGGTCGCACCGCCGCTCCCGCCGCGGCCAGCACCGCGTCGTCCACATCATCGAACCTGCGAACCTCAGTCGTCATTCCAACGACGGGCTGTCGCAAGTTCGCGGGGGTGGCTGGTACGTCGGCGCCCGACGCGTCCGCCGAAGGGACGAACCTGCGAACCTCAGTCGTCATTCCGACGACGGGCTGTCGCAAGTTCGCAGGGGTTGCCGGTACGTCGGCGCCCGACGCGTCTGCCGAAGGGACGAACCTGCGAACCTCAGTCGTCATTCCGACGACGGGCTGTCGCAGGTTCGCAGGGGTTGCCGGCACATCGCCGCCCGGCGCGTCTGCCGGCGCGTCGAAGACCACGCGGCGCAGGGCGGGGGCCTCGGGGGACTGGATGGGGGCCGTGGTCAGGTCGGTGCTGGGCAGCGCGTCCTGGAGCGCAGCGACGAAGTCGCGGCCGCGGTAGCCCGGGGCCGCGAGCAGCACCTCTATGTCCGCTCCGACCAGGAGCATCCGCAGCTCGGCGGCCGTGGAGAAGGTGCTCAGTGGCACCGTCACCGCGCCGATGCGGGCGGCGGCCAGCCAGCCGACGACGAACGCGGAACCGTTCGGGTGCAGCAGCCCCACGTGCGTGCCCGAACCGACACCGGCCGCCAGCAGGCTCTTGGCCAGCTCCGCCGACCGCCGCTCCGCGTCCGCATACGTGAGCACGTCGTCGTCGCAGATGAGCAGCTCGTGGTCGGCCCGGGTCGCGGCTCGCTCGGCGAGCAGGGCGGGCACCGTCACCGGAGCCGGCGGCACCGTCAGATGACCTCGCGGGCGCGGAGGTCGGCGATCCTCTCGGCGTCGTAGCCGATGGCAGCCAGCACCTCGTCGGTGTGCTCACCGAGGAGCGGCGGCCGCGAGTGGATGCGGCCCGGCGTCGCCGACATCCGGAACGGCGTCTCGATGATCGGCACGTCGCGCGCCGCACCCGGGAACGGCATCCGGTGCAGGTAGCCCATCGCCTCCACGTGCGGATCGTCGAGCACCTCCTGGGGCGACGACAGCGGGGCGGCCGGCAGGCGTGCCGCGTCGAGCGCTGCGAGCACCTCGGCCTTCGTCTTGCCGTCGCACCACGCCTGCATCAGGTCGTTGAGGAAGTCGCCGTGCTCCCAGCGCTTGTCGTCGTCGGCGAAGCGGGGATCGTCGAAGAGGTCCTCCCGGCCCACGAGGCGGCACCACCGCTTGAACATGGGCTGGCCGGCCACCTGGAGCAGCACCCAGCCGTCGGCCACCTCGTAGAGGTCGCACGGCGCCACCGAGGTGCCCCGGTTGGCCATGCGGGGCTTCTCGACCTGGAGCAGCTCGCGCTCGATGAGCATCGCGTTGGACATCATCAGCGCGGTGGGCAGGAGGGCAGCCTCCACGTGCTGACCCTGCCCGGTCGCCTGCCGGTGGTAGAGCGCCATCATCACGCCCATGCCCATCGTGAGCGCGGTGCCGTAGTCGACGTAGGGCACGGCGGTGCGGATCGGCTGGTCGGGCAGGCCCTGGCGGTACACCGCTCCGGAGAGCACCTGACCGGTGCCGTCGAAGCCGATGCGATCGCTGTAGGGGCCGCCCTCGCCGTAGGCGGTGGCGCTGGCCAGGATGATGTCGGGCTTGACCGCGCTGAGGGTCTCGTAGTCGAGGCCGCTGGCCCGCATCGCCGCCGCCGGCATGTTGGCGATCACGATGTCCGACTGGGCCACCAGCTCGCGGGTGATGGCCGCGCCGTCGGGCGTGGTGGAGTCGAGTGTGATCGACCGCTTGTTCCGGTTGCACTGGAGGAAGGTGCCCCCCTCGCCGCCGGTGGTCACGGCTTGGACCCAGCGGTCCTCGCCGCCCTCGCGCTTCTCCACGCGGATCACGTCGGCGCCCATGTCGGCGAGGATGGCGCTGCACCACGGCGCCGCGATGAAGCGGCCGTAGTCGAGCACCCGTATGCCCTCGAGCACCCGTATGCCCTCGAGCACCTGCACCTCGCTCACCTCGCCTTCGGCATGCCGAGCAGGCGCTCGGCGATCAGGGTGCGCTGGATCTGCGAGGTGCCGGCGGCGATCGTGTTCTGGAAGGCCCACAGGTAGTCGTGGACCACGCGGGCCTCCTCGGTCTCAGGACCCTCGTTGCCAAGCAGCCGGCGGCCGAGCAGGCGCATGCCGAGCCTGGAGATCTCCTGGCCGAGCTCGCTGTAGCCGAGCTTCACGGCGGAGCCCATCGGCGACGGCAGGCCCGTCTGCTCCGCCTCGGTGACGCAGCGCTGGGTCATGCGCCAGAGGCCCTCGATCCGCGCGTCGAGACGACCGGCGTGGCGCTGCAGACCCGGGTCGTCCCACGCGCCGCTGCGCTGAGCGAGGGAGACGAGGCGACGCAGCTGCGAGCGCAGCGTGATGATGTGCTGGGCGAAGGCGGTGCCCCGCTCGAAGCGCAAGGTCACGTTGGTGACCCTCCAGCCGTCGTTCTCCTCGCCGACCCGGTTGGTCACCGGGATGCGCACCTGGTCGAGGAACACCTCGCAGAAGTGGCTCTCGCCGTCGATGGCGCGCATCTGGCGCACCTCCACGCCAGGCGAGCGCATGTCCATGATCAGCCACGAGATGCCCTTGTGCTTCGCCGCGTCGGGGTCGGTGCGGACGAGCAGCTCGCAGTAGTCGGCGACGTGGGCGCGCGTGGTCCACATCTTCTGACCGCTCACCACGTAGTCGTCGCCGTCGCGCACCGCTCTCGTGCGCAGCGACGCGAGGTCTGAGCCGGCCTCCGGCTCGGAGAACCCCTGGCACCACACGCTCTCGCCCTTCAGGATCCGCGGCAGGTGGAAGGCGCGCTGCTCTTCGGTGCCGGCGGCGATGAGGGTGGGGCCGGCATGGGCGGTGGCCACGAAGTTGATGCCGACGTAGGGGGCGCCCGACGCTGCGTACTCCTCGAGGTAGACGAGCTGCTGCGACGCCGGCAGGCCCCGGCCGCCGTACTCGACGGGCCAGTTCAGCCCGGCGTAGCCGCCGTCGTGGAGGAGGCGCTGCCAGCCGGTGTCGTAGGCGCGGCGGGCGTCCCAGTCGCCCGGTGGCGGCGGAGGACCGTAGGAGGCGACGGCGTCGTCGAGGAAGGCCCGGACCTCCTTGCGGAAGGCCTCGTCGGCGGCGGAGTAGCGCAGGTCCATCGGTCAGGCTCCCGGGGCCGAGTCGTGGAGCACCGCGTCGACGGCGCTGAGGTCGACCTTGCCGGAGTCGGTGCGCGGCAGCTCGCCCAGGATGCGGACCTCGGCGGGCACCTCGTAGCCGGCCAGCTGGCCGGCGAGGAAGTCGAGGAGGTCGGCAGCCTCGACGGGCTCGGCGCCGGGCCACAGCTCGACCGCGGCCACCGGCACGGCGCCGAGCCGGCGGTCGTCCCGTCCGACCACAGCAGCTCCCTTCACCGACGGGTGGCGCTCCAGCGCAGCCCGGACGTCGTCGGGGATGACCTTGAAGCCGCCGCGGATGATGGCCTGGTCGGCCCGGCCCAGGATCCACAGGAACCCGTCCTCGTCGATCCGGGCCAGGTCCGTGGTGCGGACCCACTGCTCGCCGAGCTGGCTGGCCACCACCTCGAGCACGCCGGGGGTGTCGGGACCGAGCGGCTCACCTGACTCGGGGTCGACCACCCGCAGCTGGCAGCCCGCGTGGGCCCGGCCGACGCTGCCGCGCTTGGTCGCCCAGTGAGCAGCGTGGTCCTTGATGTTCCAGCCGGCCACTCCCCCGCCGAACTCGGTGGCCCCGTAGGAGATCAGCACCGGCACGCCGTAGCGCTCGAAGAAGGCGTCGGCGTCGTCGGGATCGAGCGGTGCCGTGCCCGAGATGACCGAGCGCAAGCTGGCGAGGTCGGCCGGATCGAGGTCGGCCTCGAGCACCATGCGCAGCGCGGCGGGCACGAGGCTCGCGGTCGCGGGGCGATGGCGCCGCACCGCATCGACCCAGCCTTCGACGGTGAAGCGCGGCAGGAGCGCGAACGACCGTCCGTCGGTGACGCACTGCAGCACCCGGAACAGCCCGCCGACGTGAGCCAGCGGCGAGTTGACGATGGCCACGCCGCGGCGCAGCTCGGGAGCGGTGTCGCGCTTGGACTCGTAGTGCTTGGCGCCCACCAGCACCCGCTCGAAGGTGGAGTACGAGAGGTCGATGCGCTTGGGCGCGCCGGTGGTGCCGCTCGTGAGCATCCGCACCGCGACCGCGGGACGGCCGGCACCGGGGTTCGGGTCCGAGCCGGCCACGACCGCCGCCGGC
>DATCYI010000297.1:0-2356 GCA_036570385.1 Acidimicrobiales bacterium
GTTCGGCGACGAGGCGCTCGCACCGATCGAGGCGCGCTTCGGTGCGCAGGTGCGGTCGACCACCACCTGGCGCACGCCTGCGCTCGACCTGCCCGCCGTGGTCGCGGCCGCACTGCAGGAGGTCGGCGTCGAGTCGATCGCCGACGAGTCCGGGTGCACCGCGTGCGACCTGCGGTGGTTCAGCCATCGGGCGCGTGGTGACGTCGAGCGCTTCGCAACCCTGGCGTGGATCGAGCCTTGAGCGAACCCGCGCCGATCGACTGGCGGTCGCGCGTCGAGCAGGGGGCCGCGTCCGTGCGGGCCCGGATCGAGGCGACCGGGGCCGGGCTCGACCGGGTCCAGATCCTCGCGGTCACAAAGGGGCAGCCAGTCGAGGCGGTGGTGGCCGCCGCCCGCTGCGGGTTCGCCGATGCCGGCGAGAGCTACGCCCAGGAGCTGGTGGGGAAGGCGGACGCGATCGACGAGGGGTCGGCCGGAGCCGAGGGCATCGCGGTGCGCTGGCACATGATCGGACGGCTCCAGCGAAACAAGGTCCGTCTCGTCGCACCCCACGTGCACCTCTGGCAGTCGGTCGACCGCCTGTCCCTCGGCGCGGAGATCGCGCGCCGCTCGCCTGGTGCCTCGGTGCTGGTCCAGATCAACGTCAGCGGCGCAGAGCAGCAAGGCGGTTGCCGACCCGAGCAGGTCGACGCGGTGGTCGAGGGTTGCGGCGACCTCGGCCTGGACGTCCGCGGCCTCATGGCCATCGGCCCGCGCGACCTGGCTCACGCCCCGCGGGCCTTCGCAGAGGTGAGCCGTCATGCAGACCGGCTCGGCCTCGCGGAGCGGTCGATGGGCATGAGCGGCGATCTGGAGGCGGCGGTGCTCGCCGGCTCGACGATGGTGCGCGTCGGGACCGCCTTGTTCGGTCCCCGTACAGAACCGCCCACCGTGGGAAAGTAAGGTCGAACGTTCAGGAGGAGATGGATGTCTTCGATGTGGCGTAGAGCGATGCTCTACCTCGGGCTCGGACCCGACGATGAGTACGACGACTACGACGTCATCGACGAGCCGGCGGCGCGCCCGGTTCGCCAGGCGCCGAGCCCGGCCAGCAGCCGCTACCCGGTCGCACCCCGCGCCGAGGTCGAGCGCGAGCCAGAGCTCACGTCCGGATCGGTGCGCACGATCGGCGCTCCCTCAGCGGTGCGGGCCCAGCCGTCCGGCGACGGCGGCGACCCTGCCGCCCGGCCCCGCACGGCTGTGGTCAGGCCGCTGCAGCCGGTGGCCTCGGCCAAGCCCCACGTCGTGGCGCCCACCTCGTTCAACCACGCGCAAGAGGTGGCCGACAAGCTCAAGGTCAACCAGCCGGTCATCGTGAACCTCCAGAACGTCGACCGCGACCTCTCCCGCCGCATCATCGACTTCGCGTCGGGCCTCTGCTACGGCGTCGGCGGGCAGATGGAGCGCGTCGCCAACCAGGTCTTCCTGCTGACCCCCTCGAACGTCGAGGTCTCAGCCGAGGAGCGCCGCCGGCTCCACGAGCACGGCTACGAGACCTGATCAGGGTCGTACCTCGTGGACCTGATCTGCTCGCTGCTCAACATCTACCTGCTCGTGATCTTCGGGCGGATCCTCATGTCGTGGGTGCGCATCGTCCCGGGCACCCCCATGGCGAGCGTCCACTCAGTGCTGTTCACGCTCACCGAGCCCGTCCTCGGCCCGCTGCGCCGCGCCATCCCGCCCGTGCGGATGGGCATGGCCGCCATCGACCTCTCGCCGATCATCCTCCTCGTGGCCATACGGATCATCTGCTAGCTGCTTCGTCCTCGCTCGCCCTTCGGGCGAGCTGCGGCGAGTCTTGTCTTGTGCGGCCCTGGCGGGCCGCACTGAGAGCCTGTCGCTCCGGGGTCGGCGGAGCCGCCCCTCCGCCTTGTGGGGGGCTCCGGCGGAGCCTCTGCCCCCCACGCCCCCCGCCGCTCGCTTCGCTCGGGTAGCGCCGCGCTCCCCGGCGGACCCGTCTGCTTGTCGTCACTCTCAACTCTCGGAACTGGGGGTGGTTATCGGCCCATGTGGCCATTAGCCATCCCCAGTTCCGATCGGGGGTGGGGCGGTCCCTTGGGGGGTGTGGGGTGGGGGTTACGATCTTGGGCATGGATGTGACCCCGCAGGTACTGCACGACGTCGAGTTCCGCGAGGCGAAGCGCGGGGGCTACAACACGCAAGACGTCGACGAGTTCCTCGAGCGCCTGGCTGTCGGGCTCGAGCGGCTCGATGCCCAGCTGCGGGAGGCGCGCCAGCGCGCCGAGGCCGCTGAGGCGCGCATCGCTGCAGTCGAGCAGCGCGCCGCCGAAGCCGAGCGCCGGGCCAGCGAGACGAG
>DATCYI010000298.1:0-1933 GCA_036570385.1 Acidimicrobiales bacterium
CACCGACGGGCATCGACCGGGCGCTGCTCACCCGCATCGGCATCCCCGCTGCGCTCCTCCAGGACCACGCCGCCGTGCAGGACGACCCCACCGTGGAGCTGCTCCGCCTCATGGCCCGCTTGCAGCCGCCGGCCGCGCTGCCCAGCGGCACGGGCTCGGTCATCGCCGTCGTCGGTCCTCGCGCCGAAGCACTGGAGCTGGCCACCGCCCTCGCCCTCCAGGTCGGCAGCGATCCCGACGACGTCATGATCGCCACCAGCCGGGGTCGAGTCGCCAAGATCGACGAGTCCCGCCGCATCGACTCCGTCGACGGAGCCGCCGAGCGCTGCCGCTCCTGGCGCCGCCGACGCCGCCCGACGATCGTCGCGGTCGAGTCGCCCTACGGCCGCCGCCAGACCTCTTGGGCCATGGAGCTCCTCGACGCCATCGAACCCGCGATGGTGTGGGGCGTGGTGGAAGCCACCAGCAAGCCGGAGGACATCACGACCTGGGCCGAGCGGGTGGGCGGCGTCGACGCGCTGGCCGTGAACGGCCTGGCCGACACCTCGTCGCCGGCCGCGGTGCTGAGCACCGGCGTGCCGGTCGGCCTCCTCGACGGTGAAGAGGCGACGCCTCTGCGCTGGACCTCGATCCTCTCCGAGCACCTGGAGCTGGCAGCGTGAGCGCTCTTCCCGACCTCCCCGAGCAGCACCACTCGCTGCTGACCGATCCGCACGCGCGGCTGTCGCTCACCCTGGTGCTGTCGCTCCTGCTGTGGTCGCCCTTCGGGATGGCCGTGATCAACGGCCAGCTCGACGTCGTCGACGCCGGGCTCCGCTACCTGGTGGCGTTCCTCGGCTGCCGCCTGGCCGTCAGCGGCATCACGAGCCTGATCGCGTCGTACCGGGCGATGCAGGACGCAGAGGGCCTCGAGCTCGCACCCGCCGAGATCGTCCCCGGCCGGCGCGCCGAAGACCTGGGCTGAGCACCTGACCGATCCTGAACGCGGAGGTGCCCCGCACGATGGCGGGGCACCTCGCTTGCGTGGGCCGGGAAGGATTTGAACCTCCGTAGGCAATGCCGACTGGTTTACAGCCAGTTCCCTTTGGCCACTCGGGCACCGACCCAGGGGCCACGACGATAGCGGCGCCAGGCGACCGGCGGGCAATCACGCCGAGCGCGCGCCACTACCCTGGCGCCCCATGCCCAGCTTTGACGTCGTCTCCGAGATCGACCAGCAGGAGATCCGCAACGCGGTGGACCAGGCCACCCGTGAGGTCACCACCCGCTACGACTTCAAGGGCACCGACACCAAGCTCGATCTCTCCGAGACGGAGATCAAGCTGGAGTCGGCCAGCGAGGACCGCCTGACAGCGCTCCGGCAGCTCCTCGAGGAGAAGCTGGTGAAGCGCAAGGTCTCGCTGAAGGCCCTCGACTACCAGAAGGTCGAGGAGGCCTCCGGAGCCCGGGCCCGCCAGGTCGTGAAGCTCGTCGCCGGCATCTCCAAGGAGAAGGCCACCGAGCTGAACAAGCACATCAAGGGCCTGAACCTGAAGGGCGTGCAGTCACAGGTGCAGGGCGAGCAGCTCCGGGTCACCGGCAAGAAGCGCGACGACCTCCAGAACGTGATCGCCGCCCTGCGCGAGCACGACTTCGGGATCCCCCTGCAGTTCAACAACTTCCGCGACTGACCCCGCAACCCCGAGATCTGTGGGCGCCAGAGCACGAAATGCGTGCCTGAGCGCCCACAGATCTTGGAGTTCTCAGCGCTCCGACCAGTCGATGCCCGCCACCATCTCCTCGAGCGCCACGTCGACGAGGGCGCGTGGGCCGGCCACAGGGTTGGCACCGGCGACGTAGAGCACTGCCGCCGGCACCGAAGCTCCTCCGCCGGTGAGCCCAGCGAGGAGATCGGCAGCGACCAGCGGCCGCGCGATGCGGGGCGATTCGACCG
>DATCYI010000299.1:0-10700 GCA_036570385.1 Acidimicrobiales bacterium
GTCGGAGCGGACCTGCTGGTCGGCCTCGAGCATGGCCAGCAGCTCCTCACGCAGCTCGGGCTGGGCGACCTCCCCGGACGAGACAGAGCCGGCGTCGGCGGTAGGCGCGCCGAGCGACGTCGGCTCGTCGTCGCCGCAGCCCACCAGCAGGGTCGCGGCGATCACCGTGGCGAACGCCCCCGTCCATCGCACGGGCCGAACGGTACCGCTGTGGCTCAGGCTCCGCCGGTGGCCGACTCGATCGCAGCGACGAGGTTGGTCTCGATGCGGTCCTTGTCGAGGCCGAGATCGGCGAGCAGGCCCTCGCCGCCCTCGAGCTCGAGCAGGGCGAGCAGGATGTGCTCGGTGCCGATGTAGTTGTGCCCCAGACGCAGCGCCTCCCGGAACGACAGCTCGAGCGCCTTGCGAGCGCCCTCGCCGTAGGGCACCAGGCTCGGCGGCTCCTCGACGGCGCCCGGCAGCGCCTCGGTGGCGCGGGCGCGCAGCTCGTCGAGGGAGACCTCGTTGGCCGTCAGCACCACACCGGCGATGGCCTCGGGCTCGGTCAGCAGACCGAGCACCAGGTGAGCCGAGGTGATCTCGGCGCTGCCGGCCGAGACGGCCTCGTTGTGGGCGGCGACCACCACGTTGCGGGCTCGCTGGGTGAACCGGGCGAAGCCGTCGTCCGCGTCGGCGTCGCCGGGGGAGCCCACCGCCTTCGGGATGAAGCGCTTGCGCGCCGCCTGCTTCGTGACCCCCATGCTCCGACCGATGTCGGTCCACGAGGCGCCCGACCGCCGGGCCTGGTCGACGAAGTGACCGACCAGGTGGTCGGCGAGGTCACCGAGGTGATCGGCCGCCACGACGGCGCTGGCCAGCTGGTCGAGCTCGTCGTCGTGGACCTGCTTGATGCCGTCGATGAGATCGTTGAGCCTGACCGTGCCGCTGATCGGTGTGGCTGCCATGTGACAACCCTAGGTTGTCGATCCGTGGATCGTCAACCCTAGGTTGTCGCAACGCCGGTAGCGGAGTGGGCGGGCCACGGACGAGCCGGGCATCATGGGCGCGGTGGCGCAGGGGAGCAGGGTCCGGGGCTTGGATGGCCTGCGCGCGGTGGCGGTCGTGGCCGTGCTGGTGCACCACGCCAGCGCGTTCCTGGAGCCCTCGTGGTGGGGGACGGTGGCGCCCGGCGGGTTCCTCGGCGTCGATCTGTTCATGGTGCTCTCCGGCTACCTGATCACGATGGTGCTCGTCGCCGGCGGCAGCGAACGTGGTTGGGCCTTGCGCTTCTACCGCAACCGGGCTGTCCGCCTCGTGCCCGCGCTGGTCGGGGTCCTGGTGGTGGTCGGCGCGCTGGAGGTGACGGGCCTGCTCACCGCCGAGGGCGAGTTCGCGCCGTCCGCCCTCGCCGCCCTCTTCTACGTGTCGAACTGGGCGGTGATGGCCGGCGAGGCGGGCTTCGACCACATCAACCACCTGTGGTCGCTGTCGGTCGAGGAGCAGTTCTACATCGTCTGGCCCGTCGTCCTGATGGTGGCAGGGCGCCGAGCCCTCCCCGTGGCGCTGCTCGGGATCGTCGCCTCGGCTGCGTGGCGGGCCCACCTCTACGACGGCGTGTGGCTCGACGTGTACAGCCGGACAGACGCCCGCGCCGACGCCTTCCTCGTCGGCTGCTGCCTCGCCCTGTCCCCCCGGCTGCGACGGGCGCTGTCCTGGGGCGCGACTCCCGGGTTGCTCGTGTTCGCGGCCGCCGTGGTGTGGCTGGCGCGCGACGACAAGGTGCTCTACGACGGTGGGTTCACGGTGGTGGCCATCGCCTGCGCGGCGATGATCGCCGGCGTGGTCGAGCGAGGCTGGGGCCGCCTGCTGCTCGAGCGCACGGTGCTGGTCGGCATCGGCGTGGCGTCCTACGGCGTGTACCTCTGGCACTTCCCGGTGATGCGCTGGATCCAGCTCGACCTGGTGTGGACCGGCGCCGGCGCCCTGGCACTCGGAGCGCTGATCACCGGCGCGCTGACCGCGGCCTCGTGGTGGCTGGTGGAGGTGCCGGCTCGCCGCTGGCGGGCACCGGCTCAGCGGTCCGGGTCGACCTCGTCGGCTTCGGCCCGCAGCTCCTGGGCCTCGCTCAGGTGATCAGCAGCGTCCCGACGCTGCTGCTCGGCCTGTCGGCGCTCCTCCTCTAGCTCCAGCTCGGCGCGGCGGGTCTCGGCCAGCCGGGCGTCGGCTTCTGCCGCCTCGCGCTCCGCGTCGAGGAACGACGCGTCGGCGGTGGCCCGCTTCTCCTGCGCCTCCTGGCGCCGGTCCTCGTCGCGGACGTCCCGCTGGCGGCGAGAGGCGAAGAGGGCCAGCGCGGCGACGATGAGGATCGCGATGACCGAGATGGTGATGGCAGCAGCATCCATCCCCTCCGCCTACCCCGCCGCTGTTGTCGGAAACTAGAACCTGTTCTACTGTCGGCGAGATGGCGCGCTACGACCTGGTGATCACCAACGGGATCGTCGTCGACGGCACCGGCCTGCCCCGACGACGAGCCGACGTGGCGGTGAAGGACGGGCGCATCGCAGCGATCGGCTTCGTCGACCCGAGCGACGGCGAGCGGGTGATCGACGCCCGCGGCCACGTGGTGGCGCCGGGCATCGTCGACGCCCACACCCACTACGACCCGCAGCTCACCTTCGAGCCCTACGGCACCTCCAGCTGCTACCACGGCGTCACCACGGTTGTCGCCGGCAACTGCGGGTTCTCCGTCGCCCCGCTCAAGCCCGGCGACGCGCCCTGGCTGATCCAGCTCTTCGCCCGCGTGGAGGGCATGGACGCATCAGCGCTCGAGGGCATCCCCGTCGACGGCTTCGAGACGTTCCCCGAGTTCCTCGCGGGGATGCGGGGCCGAATCGGTATCAACGCGGCGTACTACGTCGGGCACTGCGCGCTGCGCCGCTACGTGATGGGCGATGCCGCCCAGGAGCGCGAGGCCACGCCCGACGAGATCGCCGAGATGGCGGAGATCGTGAGCGAGGCCATGGCCGCGGGAGCTGCGGGCTTCAGCTCCACGCACTCGCCGACGCACCTAGACAGCGCCGACCGTCCCGTGCCCTCGCGGCTCTCCAGCCTCGACGAGCTGAAGGCTCTCGTGGAGGCGGCCGGCCGTGGCGGGGGCGGCTCGATCGCCTACCTGCCCGGATCCGCGGTCGGCGGGATCACGCCGGACGACGAGGAGCTGCTCATCGAGCTGTCGCTCCTGTCGCGCATGCCGGTGATCATCCAGGGCCTCGGCGCCCGCTCCAAGGTCGACGCGCCCACGGCGGGCTGGGACAGCGCCAAGCGCTTCGTCGACGAGGCCACGGCTCGCGGTGCGGCCGTGTACTCCATGGCGATGTCGAAGCCGTTCAACCGCACGTTCGACCTCGCCGCCGGCACCAAGCTCTACGAGGGAGCGCTGGCCCTGAACCGCCTCTTCACCGAGGCCACCACGGTGCCCGAGCGCCTGGCCATGATCGCCGACCCGGCCTTCCGCGACGCCGCCCGCGAAGCGGTCGACAAGCCGAACCGCGATCCCGCTGCCGGTGCCACGCTCCCGCCGCCGGCCTGGAGCGTGCTGCACGTGAACAAGGTGACCAAGCCGGAGAACGACAAGCTCGTCGGCCGCTCGCTCACCGACATCGCCGCCGAGCGCGGCGTGCACCCCACCGACGCGTTCCTCGACATCGCCGCCTCGGAGGAGCTCGCCGTCGAGTTCCTCTGGAAGACCGAGACGCCGGAGTGGATCGAGGGCACGAAGATCGCCCAGGACGACCCCCACATGATCGTGGGCACCTCCGACGGCGGCGCCCACCTCGACCGCGACGACGGTGCCGAGGCCCACACCTGGTTCCTGCAGCACTGGGTGCGCGAGTGGAAGGGGTTCACCCTGGAGGAGGGCGTGCGTCAGATCACGGCGATCCCCGCGGCGCTCTGCGGGTTCACCGACAGGGGAGTGCTGCTCGTCGGCAGCGCGGCCGACATCATGATCTTCGACCCCGACACGGTCGGCCCCGACCAGAAGTGGCTGGCCCACGACTTCCCCAACGGCGCCGCCCGCTGGACATCGAAGCCGCGGGGGGTGCACGCCACGATCGTCAACGGCGTGCCGATCGTGCTCGACGGCGAGCTCCAGCCCGACGCCGGCCTGCCCGGCCAGGTGCTGCGACCGCAAGCGAGCGCGTCGTGAGGGGGCTGGTCTGGACGGGCGAGCTCGAGGTCCGCGACGACGTCGAGCTGCGCTCGCCCGAGCCCGGCCCCACCCAGGTGCTGGTGCGCATCGAGCGCGCCGGCCTGTGCCACTCCGACGTGTCGGTGATCGACGGCACCATTCCGTTCCCCACCCCGGTGGTGCTCGGCCACGAGGGCGCGGGCGTGGTCGAAGCCGTCGGCGACGCGGTCAGCACCGTGGCCGTCGGCGACCACGTGGTGCTCACCACGTTGTCGAGCTGCGGCCGCTGCGCCGCCTGCGACCGGGGCGAGCCGACCCACTGCCGCTCGAGCATGGGTCGCCTGCCCCGGCCCTTCACCGTCGGCGGCGAGAAGGCGTTCCAGTTCGCCAACACGGGGGTGTTCGCCGAGCGCACTGTCGTCGGCGAGAACCAGGCGGTGGTCATCCCATCGGAGGTGCCCTTCGAGGCGGCCTGCCTCATCGGGTGCGCGGTCGTCACCGGCGTCGGCGCGGTGCTCAACCGGGCCAAGGTCCGTCCCGGCGACACCGTGGCCGTGATCGGTGCCGGCGGGATCGGCCAGTCCGTGATCCAGGGGGCTCGCCTCGCCGCGGCCGGCCGCATCGTGGCCATCGACGCCAACCCGGCCAAGGAGCAGGCGGCGCGAGCGTTCGGGGCCACCGACTTCGTCGACGCCACAGCGGTGGACGACGTCGTGGCCGCGGTGAAGGACCTTGGCCTGCCCAACGGCGTCGACCACGCCTTCGAGTGCGTGGGCCACCCGGCGCTCATCCGCTCGGCCATCGACATGCTCGACTGGCACGGCCAGTGCGTGATGCTCGGCGTACCCAAGGCCGGCACCGAGGCCAGCTTCGTGGTCAGCGACATGTACAACGACAAGGCCATCCTGGGCTGCCGCTACGGCGCCACCCGCCCGCACCACGACATCCCGGTGCTCGTGGGGTTCTACCTCGACGGCCGGCTCCAGCTCGACGAGATGGTGAGCCAGGTCTACGACCTCGCCGACGTGGGCCAGGCCCTCGACGACCTGCACCACGGAAAGCTCAACCGCGGCGTCCTCCGGGTGGCGCCCTAGACCACCATCGGAAACTAGAACGTGTTCTAGTTTCGTGTTAGGTTCGTCCCGTTCACGACGGTCTGCCCGCAGGGAGGCAACCCCATGGAGTTCGGCGTCTTCGCCCAGCTTTTCGTACCCAAGTTCGAGCGTGAGGCGGACCCGAACGCGGAGCACAAGCGCATCATGCGCAACGTCGAGATCGCCAAGGCGGCCGACCAGAACCGCTTCAAGTACGTGTGGTGCCCGCAGCACCACTTCCTCGACGAGTACTCGCACATGCCAGGCCCGGAGGCCTTCCTCGGCCACTGCTCGGCCATCACCGAGCAGGTGCACCTCGGCTCGGCCATCTTCAACATCACGCCGAAGGTCAACAAGCCGGTGCGCATTGCGGAGAACGTCGCCCTGCTCGACCACCTGAGCAACAACCGCTTCGAGTTCGGCACCGGCCGTGGCAGCTCCACCACCGAGGTCTACGGCTTCGACATCGACGACATCGACGAGACCAAGCCCATGTGGCGCGAGGCCATCGCCGAGATCCCGAAGATGTGGAAGAGCAAGCCCTACTCCTACGAGGGCAAGTACTTCCGGGTGCCGGAGCGCAACGTGTTCCCGAAGCCCTACGGTCCGGCCCACCCGGCCATGTGGGTGGCTGCCGGGTCGCCCCCCACGTTCGGCGAGGCGGCCGAGCTCGGCCTCGGAGCGTTCTGCTTCTCCAACGGCGCACCGAGCCAGCTGGCCCCGCTGGTCAAGAACTACAAGAGCAAGATCGGCGGCGCCACGCCCGTGGGCGACTACGTCAACGACAACATCATGGGCGTCACCAACATGATCTGCATGGAGGACCGCAAGAAGGCCTTCGAGGTCGCGGCCAACATGGGCATGAACTACTACTCGTCGCTGGCCTTCCACTGGCTCGACAACATCCCGAAGCCGCCCGGCCTGCCCGAGTGGCCCGAGCGGATCCCGGAGCCCACGCCCGAGCAGGTCGAGGAGCTGGCCGCGGGTGGCTTCATCGTCGCCGGCGACCCCGACGACTGCGTCACCGGCGTGCAGCGCTGGGTCGACGAGGGCTTCGACCAGCTCACGTTCAGCCCCACCACGAACACGCTGCCCACCGAGGTGGTGGTCCAGTCGATGGAGCTCTTCGGTCGCGAGGTCATCCCGCAGTTCGACAAGGACCCGATGCACTCCACCGCGCGCTACCGCGAGGCTGCGTCCTCGGCGTCGAAGTAGCGTCTCCGCGATTCCGGGGGGAAGGGGGCAGGGTTGACGTTGCCGACAGATCTGCGCGACCTCGCCGCGCAGGTGTCCAACTGGGGACGCTGGGGCGAGGCCGACGAGATCGGCACGCTCAACCTCATCGACGACGCTGCCGTGCAGCGCGGGGTGGCGGCGGCGCGCGGCGGCGCGCGCATCCCTCTGGCCATCCGCCTGGATGCCAACGGCCCCCAGATGGGCAACATCCCCGGGCGGGTCAACCCGCTGCACACGATGGTCGCCATCAACACCGCCTACACCGGCGACATCGGCGACTTCTGCTGCAGCGACGACGTCCTCACCCTCGGCCTGCAGTCGTGCACCCACTGGGATGCCCTCGCCCACGTCAGCTACGACGGGCTCCTCTACAACGGGCACCCCGCGTCGAGCGTCACCGCTGAGCGCGGCGCCGGCCGCTGCGGGATCCACCGGGTCACGAGCATCGTCACCCGCGGCGTGCTGCTCGACGTCGCCCGAGCCCGTGGGGTCGACCGCCTCGACCCGGGCCACACCATCACCGAGGACGACCTCGAAGCCGCGGTCGAGCTCGCCGGCATCCGGCCGGAGGCGGGTGACGCCGTGCTCGTGCGCACCGGGCACATGGCGCTGCTCAAGGCCCGCCAGCGCGAGCAGTACACCCTCGAGCCGCAGCCCGGCCTCACGGTGGGGACGGTGCCGTGGATGCGCCGCCACGACGTCGCTGCGGTGGCCATCGACACCATGGCGATGGAGGTCTATCCGTGCGAGGACGCCAACGTGCTCTTCCCGGTCCACCTCCTTCAGCTGCGCGACATGGGCCTCACGCAGGGGCAGAACTTCGACCTGGAGGAGCTCTCGGCCCACTGCGCGGCCGACGGCACCTACGAGATGCTCCTGGTCGCGAACCCTGAGCCGGTCACCGGCGGCACCGGGGCACCGACGAGCCCGGTGGCGGTGAAGTAGCGGTGGGTGCTGTCGTGGTCGCACCGCCGGCGTCGTTCGCCTTCGCAGACGTCTGGGAGATGGCCGCCGACGCGGTGGGGGATCGCGAGGCGCTCGTGTGCGGCGCGCAGCGGCGCACCTACGGCGAGCTGGAGGCCAACGCCAACCGCCTCGCCCACCACCTGATCGAGCGGGGCGTCGGCCCAGGCGATCACGTCGCCCTCTACCTCGAGAACTGCCCCGAGTACCTCGAGGCGATGCTGGCCTGCTTCAAGATCCGGGCGGTGCCGATCAACGTCAACCACCGCTACGTGGCCGGCGAGCTCCGCTACCTGCTCGCCAACAGCGACTCGGTCGGCGTGATCCACGCTCCCGACCATGGCGACGTCGTCGAAGCGGTGCTCGGCGACCTGCCTGGCGTCGCGTGGACCCTCAGCACCGGCGACCGCTACGACGCGGCGCTGGCTGCTGCCTCCGCCGATCGCCCGCCGCGCGGGGAGCGGGGGGAGGACGACCGCTACGTGATCTACACCGGCGGCACCACCGGGCTGCCCAAGGGCGTCGTGTGGCGACAGGGCGACGCGTTCTTCGCGTGCCTCGGTGGCGGCGACCCGATGCGGATCCAGGGCGAGGTGACCACCCCATCGGAGCTGCCCGAGCGGATCGGCGACGGCGGCCCGGTGTACCTCACGCTGGCGCCGCTCATGCACGCAGCCGCGCAGTGGACGTCGCTCATGTGGCTGTTCTGCGGAGCCAAGGTGGTGCTCACCACCGGCCCGCTCGACCCGGTGAAGGTCTGGGACCTCGTGTCGAGCGAGCGGCCCAACATGTTGACGATCGTCGGCGACGCGGTGGCGAAGCCGCTCCTCGACGCCTGGGACGCCGCTGAGCCGGGTCGTTGGGACGCGTCGTCGCTCTTCGCCATCTCCAACGGCGGCGCGCCGCTCTCGGCGGGGGGCAAGGCACGGATCCTGGAGCGGTTCCCCGACGTCCTGGTCACCGACGGGTTCGGCTCCTCGGAGGCCGGCATCCAGGGCTCGTCACGGGTGTCAGCCGGAGAGGTGCCGGCGGCCGGCGGTCCCGTCCGGTTCGCGCCGGGCAGCAAGCCGCTGCGCGTGCTCGACCCCGAAGACCAGCCGGTCGTCCCCGGCGCAGGGGTGGTCGGCCGCATCGTCACCGGCGGCCATCTGCCCATCGGCTACCACAAGGACCCGGAGAAGACCGCGGCGACGTTCGTCGAGCTCGACGGCGAGCGATGGCTCGTCACCGGCGACCTCGCCACCGTGGCCGAAGACGGCTCCATCGAGCTGCTCGGCCGCGGGTCCACGTCGATAAACACCGGCGGCGAGAAGGTGCACCCGGAGGAGGTGGAGGGCGTGCTGCACGGGCACCCCTCCGTCGCCGACGTGCTCGTGGTCGGCGTGCCCGACGAGCGCTGGGGGAGCGCGGTCACCGCTGTGGTCCAGCCCGTCGCCGGCGCCGCGCCGACCTTCGACGAGCTCACATCCCACTGCCGGCGGTCGCTGGCCGGCTACAAGGTGCCCAAGCACGTGGTGCTGGTGGAGCAGATCCTGCGCTCGCCCGCCGGCAAGGCCGACTACCGCTGGGCCGCCGAGGTGGCCGCCTCGTCCACCGCTGCGACCTGAGCTCAGCGGGTGTGGACGGTGGCCTGCCAGGGGCCGGTGATCTCCAGCGGGCAGGTGACGGTGGCGGCCCGCACCAGCCAGCGCAGCACGTCGGCCACAGGGGTCGCGTAGGTCTTCACCACGAGGCCGCGCTTCGGGTGGTCGGCCGCGATGTACCAGTCGTCGGGGATGGCAACGCCCCGCTCCGCGAGGTAGTCCCGCACCCGCTGGCCGGCCATGTGCTGGAGCCCGATCTCGCCGGGCGTCCAGGTGGCGAGGGGCACGGTGGGGCCGCGGTTGCCGATCAGGTGGGCCAGGCCGCTGCGGGGCGGCACGTCCCGAGCGTCGACGCCGGGCCACACGTTGATGAACGCAGCCCGCTCGACGTGCTCGAGGAGCGCGTCGATGTCACCGCCGGGCAGCTCCAGGTGCAGCTCGTCCACCGGGTGAGGCTACCGGTCGACCGCGCCCAGCCCGTTGGCCTCGATCACGCGAGCGAACCACTGGGCGCTGGCCTTGGGCGTGCGCACCTGGGTGTCGTAGTCGACGTGGACGATCCCGAAGCGGTGGGCGAAGCCCTCCGCCCACTCGAAGTTGTCGAGCAGCGACCACACGAAGAAGCCCCGCAGGTCGACGCCATCGGCGATGGCGGCCGCTGCGGCTTCGAGGTGCCCCTCCAGCCAGGCGATGCGCCGGGAGTCCTCGATGGTGCCCCCGGGACCCATGTCGTCGTCGTAGGCGGCGCCGGCCTCGTGCACGTAGAGGGGCGGCGGGTCGTAGGCGCTGGTCAGGTCGGTGAGGGTCTCGTAGAGGCCGTCGGGCTCGACCGCCCAGCCGCCGTCGGTGAGCGCGCCGGTGCGGGTGATCACGTCGACGTCGGGCGAGCCGGGCCACTGGCCGAGGGGCCGGCCCTCTGATGCTCCGGAGCGGTGCCGGACGTGGTGGCGGCGGTAGTAGTTGAGGCCCAGCGCGTCGATCGGCCGCGCGATCTGGGCCAGGTCGCCATCGTGGATGTGGGAGAGGTCGCTGACCGCTGTGAAGTCGTCGAGCACGTCGTCGGGATAGGAGCCCTTCAGCAGCGCGTCGTACCAGAGCCGGTTGGCCACCCCGTCCACCCGGCGGGCCGCGTCGCGGTCGGCGTCGGTGGGGCCCGCCGCCACCACCGGGTACGGGTTCAGCGTGATCGAGATCTCGGCGTCGGCTCTCGCCGAGGCCCGCAGCGCGTCGACGGCGAGCCCGTGCCCGAGCAGGAGGTGGTGGGCGGCGGCCACCGCTGCTCCTGGCTCCACTCGGCCAGGTGCGTGCACGCCGGCGGAGTAGCCCAGCATCGACGCGCACCAGGGCTCGTTCACGGTTCCCCAGTGGGCCACGTCGGGGCCCAGCGCCGATCCCATCTCGAACGCGTAGTCGGCGAAGCGCGACGCCGTGTCGCGAGCGGGCCAGCCGCCGGCGTCCTCGAGCGGCTGGGGCAGGTCCCAGTGGTAGAGGGTGACGAACGGCTTGATGCCGGCGGCGAGGAGCTCCTCCACGAGCTGGCGGTAGAAGTCGATGCCCGAGGCGCTGAAGCGACCCCGCCCCTCCGGTTGCACCCGGGGCCAGGCGATCGAGAACCGGTAGGCCTGCAAGCCGAGCGACGCCATGAGGGCGACGTCG